>NZ_QUIB01000009.1:0-124943 GCF_003480025.1 Clostridium sp. AM46-21 | reverse complement strand
CGGCACAGGCGTAACACCGGCACAGGTGATAATGCAGGTACAGGCGATAATTCCGGCACAGGTGATAATGCAGGTACAGGCGATAATTCCGGCACAGGCGATAACACCGGCACAGGCGATGGCTCTGATCCGGCAACGAATCCGGATGCAATTACCGAGGATTATGTGATCGGAAGCAATGGCTATGATTTCATCGTTTCTGTAAAGGGAGAAAGCAAAGATGGTGCTTACGACTACACAAATGACTGCGATGAATATAAAGAATATGCAGACAAGTGTACAGCAGATCCGACAAACTATACAACAGATGTATATACAGATGATCTTATCTTTGAGACATCAGAACAGGTATATGCTTATGTAGATGCTCAGTATAAAAAGTATAAAAATGATGTCCTGTTGCCAAAAGTTACAGGAACGAATGTAATTGATTTTACAGAGTATGATTTTATCTTTATTGAATCAGGTGATTATAAAGATGAGATCGGTGATTCAGCATACCAGAAGTTATGTTCAGCAGTAGAAGAGGGTGTGTATGTAATCGCAAGCAGTGAAGCCGGAGACGGTATTGGATCCGGAAACAATAATGGTGGTGGATCAGGTGATCCAGATAAGATTATTATCAACAGTCCATCAGCAAAGGTGATCGCAGATATTATCAATGCCGGTGTATACCGAAGAGGCAGTGATAATAAATTCAGAGTTCTGGAAATTCAGCCGGATTATCCAATTGATGAAGAACTCGCAAGATCTTCATCGGTTAAGAATGGATCCGGTGCATGGACAAATGGTACCAATACACACGGAGAAAAAATCTATGGTAATTATTATACCGTTCCATCGGATGTAGCTGAGGGCTATGCAGTGGAGGAGCTTTCACCGGGCAGTGAGTATTATGATTTTGATCTGACGAAGGCAAAGATTGCATATGCGATCGATGGTATCTCATATTCAGATATTGAGCTTACACAGGTTTCATCAGAGGCACTGATCGGTATGACAGATGATATCGCTGCTACATATGACCTTGTATATATCGGTGGAGATATCAGCGCTCTGGACAGAGATCTGAGTAAGATATACGATTCCAGTGTATTTGCTTATATCGGACCAAGCGCAGAACAGTTAGTATCCGCAATTCCTACATTTGTTATGTATTACCATACAGGTGTTCTGAAGGAGATGGGTGGTACCGGTTCTTACAAGATGACAAGATCAATCACAGGTTCTGAGCTTATGGCAACACCGGTGATTGGCTCAACAAAGTATAAGACAACATATGTTGTTGAAAATGGTAATGACCTGACAAAGAATAAGTATGATGAGCTTGTATCTTACGTTAATCTTGGAAGACCGATCATGGTTGGCAATGAACTGACTTCGGTATTTGAAAAGGTAAATGGAACAGATGCAGACGGCAATGGTCTTACAGATGCGCAGAAGAGTCAGGGCTACTGGTATAATGCAGGCAAGCTGGAAAGAAAGAACTTCTATCTGGATCCATCATCCAGAATGTATGACCTTTTGAATGTGATCAATAACAGAAGATCCAAAGGAACAAATGTATTATGGGGCGTAGATGCAACCGATACACAGAAGATTGATAATTCAAATAAGCAGTATGGTGATACACTGTACACTTATAAGATTGCTGAAAAGCAGACAATGCTTGATTCAGAGGCACAGCAGAAGACATGGTATAAGGATGCAACAGATGAGACGGCTATCAAGTCGTATGCAACAGTATTCTCAGAGGATACAAATGCAGCGATTAACAATCTTGTTAAACAGTCTACATCAAGAGCGCGTCTTACAGTTACAAGTGCACCGGTTGAATATTCAGAGGGTATTACAAGCACATATCTGAAGACAACCAATTTATCATTTACCTTCTCTGTAGCAGGATCGGAAAAGAGTTATAAATATTCAATCTGTATTGACAAGAATAAGAATACACAGTTTGATCATGATAAGACGATTGACTATTATGTAACAGGTGATATAGATACATCAACAGGAACATCCGGTTCTGCAGTAAAGAATAAGACAGTAAATATTGCACTGGATCAGGATTTCTTCGGTTCTGCATACTGGCAGATCCTTATTATGGATAGTAAGGATAATATCATTGCAGAAGAGCGTGGTATCTGCAAGATCGTAAACAACACAGACGGAATCAGTGATATCAATGTTTTACAGGTTCAGACCATGTCAGAAGGACAGGGAGCAACATCCTGGGGAGCAACAGATACATTGTACTTTGATATTCAGTCACAGACAGCACATAAGATTCTGAAGTATAACACCTATGCAAATCAGACAGCACTTGATACAGCAGATGTTGCACAGTATAAATGTCTGGGACGTCATGAGAATCGTTTTGGTATCGTTCCATATGACACAGATCTGTTCTATGGTTCACAGAAGGGTAATGATGATTATCTTTCAAATTTTGCAGATACCTTAGCAGAGGATTACGATATCAGTCTTGATATGGTAGTAGCTTCAGCTGATAAAGCTGCTTTTACAACAAAGGATAATCAGGCAGACACATATGACTGTCTGGATACTTGGGTAGAAGAGGCAGATAAGCTGGAGAATGGCGGTACAGTAGAAGGTAGAAACAAGAAGCAGTATGCAACAGATGCAACAATTGCTTTGGCAGCTTATAACAAATATGTATCTGAGACCGTTAAGCCAAAAGAAGACCTGGATAGCTACATCAAGGGTGCTATTCAGTCCTTACAGGGCACATATACAGGTTCTACAAATTATGGAGCAAGAGGTACTTATAATACGTTCCTTGGTGGTTTCAAGTCATCTGTTTCAAACAGTGACCTGATCGATCTCCTTAATTATACGATCGATACCGGTGAGTACTATATGGTATTCTGGCCTGTATACAGTACAAATACAGATATTACATTTGCCAGCGGAAAGATTTCATCTACAATGTTCGGCAGTGAATTTGTAGAACTGTATGAGAAGTACAGAGATGCAAAGGATAAAGAATTAGATGCATTAGATGTGTATAAGAAAGATTTAAGACGTTCTTATGGTAAAAATTTCATGAAGAAGCAGTATTCAATTCTGGTTCTTGGTCCATCTGATTCTTTTGGTGGATTCAAGGTAGACTTGAAGCAGCGTACTTGTGAATACATTCTGGATTATGTATCAAATGGTGGAGATTTATTCTTCTTCCATGACACAATGACACCGTATGCAGATGCAGGTGCTGTTAATCTGACAAAGTCATTACTTGATATTGTTGGAATGAACAGATTCCATGTAGATCTTACAAATAATGCCAACACATATGAGGTCGTAAATGACGGATATGTTACAGGTGTTACACGGGAAGGCCTTGTAAAGGGAACATTGACAGAAGATGGATATATCTATACAAAGCAGAATTCATCTGGTTCACCAGCCGGAATGATAAAGGGAACTTTGGCAGAAGATGGATATATTTATGAGCCGGAATCATATGGAACAACACATGATTGGAAGGGTCCGTTGAATGGATGGGAAAAAGATAATGCTTACATGGATTTAACAGCAAATTATACCCGTACATTCTATAAAAAGAAAGCTACAGCAGGAACGTCCGGATACATTTATCAGGATGCAGTAACATATGACCAGTATTCATATATCAACGACTGGGGCGGTGTAGATACCGGATATTTTACAAAGACAGAAGCAAAGGCTGGAACCTCAGGATACATTTATCAGGAGGGCGGCAAGCCAACGTATTCAGACAAGAATACATCACTGGCATACAAGTCGGAGGACGCTGACCTGTATTATCTTACACCATATGTAAATAATTCAATCGCAGGAAAGAGTCTTGTAAACAGTATTAATGCTAATATGACACAGATCGCATCCAGCTATAACAAGGTTGGAAACATTGGAATGTATGTAAGTGCATTGTCAATGACCAGTTTGTACTATGATAAGAATGGTGGCGGTGGTGCAACATACACCTTACCATATGTATATGCACAGAGTGATTTCCAGAGTGCGACAGCATGGTCAGCATCATCAACAGCTGATCAGTCAGCAAATTCACAGACTGTAAAGGCAAAACAGTTAAATGAAGGTCTGATCACATTGTATCCATACAAGATTGGTGATTCCCTGAATATTTCAGGTACACATCAGCAGGTATATGCACTTGATCTGGAAGCAGGCGATGTAACTGTATGGTATACACTGGCAGGTTCTAACAACTCAAGTGATGCGAAGAAGAGATCATCCCTGTATGCAGCAGATCCATATGATGGAATGGAGAACTACTACATCTACACAACATCTTATGGTAACGGAGCAATTACATACTGTGGAGCCGGTCATGGATCGGTTACAGGTCCTACAACAAGAAATAATGATGAAAGAAAGCTCTTCATCAACGTTATTGTAAACAGTGCAGAAGCAGTAAAGGAAAAACCTACATTATATGTTTATGATCCTGATACAGATTTCAAGAAAGAAATGGCAAAGGACGAAGAGATATCTGAGTCAATTGGTAAGACCGTATATTTGGATGAAGTAGCAGATAAGACAACATCACCGGAATTCGACTTCAAGATCAATGTTCCAAATGATGTAACAGTGGATGCAATTAACGTATACTATGATCTGGATTATGATGATACAGATATGGCAAACAATCGTCCAGCATATGCAGAGGGTACAGATCGTATGATCTGGAATACACCGGCATCCGATAAGGAAAAAGCAGGCATTGTGGAAGATAGTGCATCGACAAAGAAGATACAGATTAAGGATAAGTTTACAGATTCCAATAACCTGAAGCCAACAGATGAACTGTTCGCACCATATGGTGGAAACTACACCTACATAGTTGTAGAAGTATACTACAATGGTAAGACAAAACCGATCTATACAATGATCAAGGTAAAAGCATCTGATCCATTGTTCAATCTGACACAATCAGATAGTGCAATTCAGGTTGCAGCAAATGATGTAGCTTATACGAAAAAATTTGTATTGGCTTAACAAATATAAGAATTGACAAACAATCTTATATATTACAAGGCGGGCAGTAATGTCCGCCTTATTTCTGTATATTTGGAATAATTCTTGTAAGAACAAACAGAAGATGCTACTATGTTAATGTTTCCTTTTTATTACATAATGCGGTGAGAGGACATATGTATATGAGCGGAAGAAAGAGAAAAAAATAAGCCATTTTGGTTAAGACAGATCATAAGGAGAAGAGGTAAATGATGATAGATGGAAAGACAAGAACGCTTGGTCTGTTAGGAGATCCGGTAGAGCATACAATGTCGCCGCTGATCCACAATACATTAAGTGAAACACTTGGACTAAATAATGTGTATGTACCATTTCACACAAAAGCAGAAGACCTTGGAGAGGCAGTGAAAGGAGCTTATGCACTGAATATTCTGGGCTTAAATGTGACTGTACCGCATAAGAATGAGGTTATGAAATATTTGTCAGAGCTGGATGAAGGGGCACAGGCGATCGGTGCTGCTAATACCCTGGTGCGGACAGAAAATGGATATAAAGGCTATAATACGGATATGCTGGGGCTTCTTCGTGAGGTGAGATCTTATGGAGTAGAACTTGATGCGCATGATGTCATTATTTTAGGAGCCGGCGGAGCTGCAAAGGCTGTAGCCTATATGTGTGGGGCAAATGGAGCAGGACATGTATATATCTTAAACCGTACGGTATCGAAAGCACAGGCAATCGCAGATCATATGAATGATTTCTTTGGAAAGCAGAATATGACTGCTATGAGCATTCAAGACTATCACAAACTTCCGGAGAAAAAATATATTGTATTCCAGTCAACTTCAAAGGGTCTGTATCCGCATAGTGATGAGGTAATAATTGAAGATTCGGCATTTTACCAGATGGTATCAGTGGGAATTGATCTGATCTATAAACCATTCTGTACCAGATTTATGTCTTTGTGCAGACAGGCAGGAGCAAAGAGTTATAATGGTCTGAAGATGCTGTTATATCAAGGAATAATTGCATATGAACTGTGGAATGATATATCGGTGGATGAGAAAACAGCAGATATGATCTATCAGAAACTGTTGAAAAAAACACGGGATAATATTATTTTGACAGGATTTATGGGATCCGGAAAGACAACAGTTGGACAGCTTTTATCTGAAAAATATGGATATACATTTATAGATACTGACCAGTATATAGAAGAAAAATGTGGCTGTACGATCGCAGAATTATTCAGTAAAAAGGGCGAAGCATATTTCAGACAATTGGAGACAGATACATTAAAAGAATTAAATACGTCATTGACACACGCGGTACTTTCGACCGGCGGAGGACTTCCGCTTCGAGAGGAGAATGCTGTAGAGCTTGCAACTCTTGGAACAGTCGTTTATTTACAGATCACTCCGGAAGAAGTCATATCACGATTATCCGGTGACAACACCAGACCACTTCTGGCAGGCGGCAATCCGGAACAAAAGGTACGAGATCTCTTAACCTACCGCACCCCGTTATATGAACGTGCGGCAGATCTGACAATCCCTGTCACAGAATTGACTCCTGAGCATATAGTGGAAGAAATAATAAGCAAAATATAGTATAAACTATGTACTTAATTAAAAGCAAAAACTAATACGCAATGTTTTGTTTTTAAAATAATAGAGCGTAAGCGACTTATGAAAGAGACATATCACGGCCACCAATCGTCCGGGAATCCGTGAATTGGTAAAAAGTAGTTGAAATATTCTGTAGAATATTATAAAATGTCACAAGAAGTTCATATCTTAAGGAGGAAAAGAAAATTATGGCAGAGATGATCTCAGCAGGTGATTTCAGAAATGGTGTTACGATTGAATTTGAAGGAAATATTTATCAGATTATAGAGTTCCAGCATGTAAAGCCTGGTAAAGGTGCTGCATTTGTAAGAACAAAGCTTAAGAATATCAAGAGTGGTGGTGTTGTAGAAAAGACATTCCGTCCAACAGAGAAGTGCGAGAAGGCTCATATCGAAAGAAAAGATATGCAGTATCTGTACAATGATGGTGATCTTTACTACTTCATGGATCCGGAGACATACGATCAGATTCCATTGAATAAAGCAGCAATCGGAGATGCATTAAAGTTCGTTAAGGAGAACGAGATCTGTAAGCTTGTTTCCCATAATGGTTCTGTATTTGGTGTAGAGCCACCATTATTTGTAGAATTACTGATCACAGAGTGCGAGCCTGGTGTAAAGGGTGATACAGCTACAGGTGCTACAAAGCCTTGTGTAGTTGAGACAGGAGCAACACTCTATGTTCCTTTATTTGTAAATGAAGGAGATACGATCAAGATCGATACACGTACAGGCGAGTATCTTTCAAGAGTTTAATTCGATCAGAATATAAGAGAGATAGTAGGAGCTGGTCATATATGATTAGGCTCCTATTACACTTTACAAACATTTTTCAGGAGGAAATGACATGGCAACAGCATATAATCATAAAGTTGTTGAGAAGAAGTGGCAGAAGGTCTGGGATGATAACAAGGCTTTTGCTGCAACAGATGATTACAGTAAACCAAAATATTACGCATTAGTTGAGTTCCCATATCCATCCGGACAGGGACTTCATGTTGGTCATCCAAGGCCATATACAGCACTCGATATTGTAGCCAGAAAGAGAAGAATGCAGGGCTATAATGTTCTTTATCCAATGGGTTGGGATGCATTTGGACTTCCGACCGAGAATTATGCGATCAAGAACAAGATCCATCCAAAGGAAGTAACAAAGAATAACGTAGCAAGATTTAAGGCACAGCTTCATTCCCTTGGATATTCATTTGACTGGGATCGTGAGATCAATACAACGGATCCGGAATATTACAAATGGACACAGTGGATCTTCCTGAAGTTATTCAAGGCAGGTCTGGCATATAAGAAAGAAATGCCGATCAACTGGTGTACATCCTGTAAGGTTGGTCTTGCAAATGAGGAAGTTGTAAATGGTGTCTGTGAGCGTTGTGGTGCACCGGTTGTCCGTAAGGTCAAATCTGAATGGATGTTAAAGATCACAGAATATGCAGATAAGCTGATCGAAGGTCTCGATACTGTTGATTATATTGAGCGTGTGAAGGTATCACAGAAGAACTGGATCGGACGTTCTACAGGTGCAGAAGTGGATTTCCAGATCAAAGGAAAAGAAGATAAGCTTCGTATCTACACAACCAGATGTGATACATTATTTGGAGCAACCTATATGGTTGTATCACCGGAGCATCCATTGCTTGATAAATATAAAGATGAGATCAAGAACTGGTCTGAGATCGAAAGCTACAGAGAGCAGGCTGCCAGAAAGTCTGATTTTGAGCGTTCTGAGCTTGCAAAGGATAAGACCGGTGTAGCTATTGATGGTCTGGTAGCAATCAATCCTGTAAATGAGAAAGAGATCCCGATCTGGGTATCCGATTATGTACTGATGTCATATGGTACAGGTGCGATCATGGCGGTTCCTGCACATGACGAAAGAGACTGGGAATTTGCAAAGAAATTCAATCTGCCGCTGATTCAGGTTGTAGCAAAGGATGGAGAAGAAGTAGATATCAATGAAGCAGCATTTACAGATGTTGCAACAGGTGTTCTGATCAATTCCGGCTTCTTAAATGGTTTACAGGTAAAAGATGCAAAAGAGAAGATGATCGAGTTCCTGGAAGAAAAGAAAATCGGTAAGGCAAAAGTTAATTATAAGCTCCGTGACTGGGTTTTCTCCCGTCAGAGATACTGGGGCGAGCCAATTCCGATCATTCATTGTGATAAATGTGGCTATGTACCTCTTGATGAAAGTGAACTTCCGCTGATGCTTCCGGAGGTAGAGAGCTATATGCCGACGGATAATGGAGAATCTCCACTTGCAGCTATGACGGATTGGGTAAATGTGAAGTGCCCATGTTGTGGAGGTCCTGCAAAGCGTGAGACAGATACCATGCCTCAGTGGGCTGGTTCATCGTGGTATTTCTTGAGATACACGGATCCAAAGAATACAGAGGCACTTGCAAGCAAGGAAGCATTAAAATACTGGCTGCCGGTTGACTGGTACAATGGTGGTATGGAGCATACAACACTTCATCTGCTTTATTCCAGATTCTGGCATAAATTCCTGTATGATCAGGGCGTTGTTCCTACACCGGAACCATATCAGAAGCGTACTTCCCATGGTATGATCCTTGGTGAGAATGGCGAGAAGATGAGTAAGTCCAGAGGAAATGTTGTAAATCCGGATGATATTGTAAATGCATATGGTGCAGATACATTAAGAACATATGAGATGTTCATTGGAGCCTTTGATCTTGCTGCATCATGGTCAGATGATGGTGTAAAGGGATGTCGTCGTTTCCTTGAGAGAGTATGGAAACTGCAGGATATCGTAGTAGATGGTGATGCTTACTCTAAGGATATGGAGACAAAGATGCATCAGACGATCAAGAAGGTTTCAACTGACTTTGAGAATCTGAAGTATAATACAGCTATTGCTGCTATGATGGCACTTGTAAATGATTTCTATAAGAAGAATGCAGTGACAAAGGGTGAGATGAAGACACTCCTTACATTATTGAATCCGGTTGCACCACATATCACAGAGGAAATGTGGAGTATTCTTGGTTACGATGGATATCTTTATCAGGCATCATGGCCAACATTTGATGAGGCAAAGACTGTTGAGTCTACAGTAGAGATTGCAGTCCAGATCAATGGTAAGATGAAAGCAACTCTTTCAATCAATAAGGCTGATCCAAAGGATGATGTTATTGCAAAGGCAAAAGAAGCTATCGCAGACAAGCTGACTGGCAATATCGTAAAAGAAATTTATGTACCGGGAAGAATTGTAAACATTGTGATGAAATAAATCTGTCAAGCAAATAAGCAGTGTGCCTGCAAGGCAGGCAAAGCTGCTTATTTATTTGACGGAAAAAACAACATAAGCATGTAGAGCGGATGCTCGGAATGCGCATGTTGTGGGATGATTTCGGGAGTTCGAAGAACGTAGAAATCATATTATTTCATAAATATAAATACAAAATAAGCAGTGAGCCTGCAAGGCAGGCAAAGCTGCTTATTTATATTTTACAGGAAATTACGAAACATGGCGATCTTCTGGCGTTCAGCAGGGGAAGCCTGTTCCATCATAATATCCATGATGAGATTGGATTCCTCTTTTGAGAAAGAAAGATTACGTTTTTGAAGCTCCCGGTTTAACTGCATGATCTGAGGAAACATCTGTTCCATAGTAGCATTGTGGGAACCGTTTGCAAGTTCCAGAATAATCTGACGTTTCAGGGGCATAAGGTTTTTCAGACGGGGATCGTTTTCAAATTGATTCATGGCAATGGATCGTCCTTTCTGTTTTATAGGATTTATTTTGATTCCGGTTATATGTATTTATAATCTATAATGACCGGTCAGGTTGCAGACCGGGTGTTCGTGTCGTATTCCTGTAACAACTGCATGATGTGATCTATGGAATTGTCGCTATGTTGGGATAATGATTGATCAGTCGTACTGGTATTTTTCGTGTTTTCATGTGTGGAGGAATCGTGAATTTTCTCATCTGTTCTGTTCCCCTGTATGGACGGATTATTATTTGTATATTCTGTATCTGTGGATATAGATGTGTTATCCGGTTCAGCTTGAACGGTTTGGTCATAAGCCTGGAAAATGCTTTGAAAATCCGGAAACTCAGAATCGGTCCGGTTCATGGCATTCATAACCTGCATCATATTCATTGCCTGCTGCATATTTTTCATCTGATCGGCGATATCCGGAAAGCCACACTGGGCCAGCGATGCCAGAATATCATTTTGATTATGAAGATCACGGTTGAAATCACACTGACGGATATAGGACTGATTGTTGATCACACGCATGATCTGTTGGAGTTCCATCATTTTCAGATAGATAACGAGTGGCATGCGCATAGGTCCTTCCACAAAGGGTAGGATTGCTTCCAGAAGAAACAGACGGTCATCCGATATTAATTTGTCAAGTGGATGGGAGTGCGGAATCTGATTCATGGAAACCTCCTTATGAGTACTGTGATACGGATGTTTCCGGATGGTTAGCCGGTTACCCGTTTTCTGTTATAAGTTTCATAGTGTTATTTATGAATAGTCAGGTGTAATTATGCATAATAAACAGAAAATGGATGCTGCAAGAATAACCGGAACTGCCAGCGGTAAGGCATGGGACAATTCCGGTAGCATGCTTGTTATATTGGTGAAATGGTCACTGATCGCATTTCATATGTTCCCGCATCATTTTGAAATGAAAGGGAATGGTTGCTGTTAGCATCCACAGCCACAACCGCAGTCATTTCCATTGCCGCATCCACCACAGCAGCAAAGGAGAATCAGGATGATCCAGATGCAGTCACAGCCATTACTTCCGCCGCCACAGCCACAGTCATTTCCAAAACCATTTCCGCAGCAGGAGAAGAGAAGAAGAAGGATGATGATGCAAGAGCAGCTGCTGCCTCCACCAAAACCAAACATTCCATTTTTTCCACAACCGCACTGTGTTGCTGATAAATCACTCATGGTAAATACCTCCAATTTTCTTTATGCTATAGAGTATTCCGGGGAAAGACAAATGTGACAAAAATACAAAAACAATATACGAAAAAACCATAGATATGATATAATGGTGAAAAATCGCTTGCTTGTAAGGACGATTTTTCGAATGCATTGAGTGAGTTATGCTCACGAAATAATGAACGCAAAAGCGCTTATAAAGGGGTAAAAACAGGAGAAGATAACAGTATGATTTATAAATGTGTAAACTGTGGTGGAAATGTTGTATTTGATCCACAAAGTGGACATATGAAATGCCTGAGCTGTGGTGGAAGTGACTGTGAGCAGAGTATACCGTCGGAGACACCGATGATCTGTCCGTCCTGCGGATCACAGATCACATATCGGAATGAATATGGTTCAGCAGGAAAATGTCCAGCCTGTGGTACATTTCTGATCAGAGATGACTTTGTGGTGTATCCGTATGGACCGGATATGATCCTGCCATTTAAGTTTTCAAAACATCTGGCAGAAGAGAAGCTAAAGGAAGAATTTGGAAAAAAGTTATTCCTGCCAGCGGACTTTTTATCGACAAAGACACTGGAAAAGCTTCGGGGAGTATATGTTCCATTCTGGATATATGATTTTGATTCCAATGTTGATTATACCGCAATTGGTACGAAGGTGCGGACATGGACATCCGGAGACAGGAGATACACGGAGACATCTTATTTTGATGTATACCGGAAATTGCATATCAAATACAACGGAATTCCGGTTGATGCATCAGTCGAGATGCCGGATGGAATTATGGACCTGATGGAGCCTTATGGATATGATGCGCTGTTAAAGCATGATAATAAGTTCATGTCAGGCTTTGAGGCAGAGGTTTATAATTATACCCCAGATCAGTTATCCGGACGTGCGGTTAAAAAGATCAACGATACATCCATGGAGTGGGCAAAAAGTGAAGCCAGTGGATATAATTCGTTGTTGACTAAAAACATGAATGCCAATAATCAGTTGCTTGGAAATAAATTTGCTTTGATGCCGGTGTGGATTTATGAATATCGGTATCAAGGACAGAATTATATGTTTTATGTAAATGGCCAGACTGGAAAGTGTGTTGGAACTCCGCCAAGAAGTGTCAGCCGTGCAATCGGACTGACAGCAGCATTTGCTGCATCGGTTGCGGCTTGTGCCAGTGGAATTGCTATGCTTCTGGAGGTGTTGTAAATGAAAAAATTCAGGATAACAGTTCTTATATTATTTGCGATCGGTATTGTATTTATGATCATGGGACTGATCGTTTCAAACAGCAATCTGAAGCATGATGCACGGAGTAATACGGAATGCAGGACAGATCAGCGTGTGTTTGATTATGCAGATAAACTGACAGGCAATGAGGAACAGTCACTGGAAAAAAAGATTGCAAAATGGGAAGACAAAACAGGCATGGATATCGTTGTAATGACGATCGATAATGCACAGGCACAGAGTATGTTCGGTACTTATATGGACGATACTTATTATGAAGAATTTGAGGCAATCAAGACAGTTGCCAAGAGCTTCAGTGAGCAGGAACGCTTTGGTTGGGAAAACTGGGAATACAACCCACAAAGTAACCGGAGCACCAGCGATGGCTATGTACCAAGCGACAGCATCATTATAGCTGCAAATTATGAAGCTGGTGATGTATGGATGAGCACAACAGGAACAAGAGTCAGAGCAAGGATCAGTGATTCCAAAGCATCCAGCCTAACAGAGAAAGGTGGCAAGTACCTGAGAGAGGATGCAGAGAAGGGGTTTGCAACTATGATCCAGGGGGCGGTACAGTGTATGAAGAGCTCCAGTGGTGGCGGCCTGAAGATTCCCCCATTTTATATTGTGATTCTGGTGTTGATCTGTGGAGCTATATTCTTTATAACGAATATGTCAAAGAAGGCAGGCGAAACGACAACTAATCTGAATACATATGTAAATGGAAATGCGCAGGTACTGGACAGAAGGGATATATTTGTCCGCAAGGAAGTTACCAGTGTTAAGATCGAATCATCCAGCAGCGGCGGAGGCGGCAGCAGCGGTGGAGGAGGCGGCAGCCACGGTGGTGGCGGAAGCCATTTTTAAAACGAAATGCTAGAGAACAAGAAGTTAAATATATTATTATTAAAGAATACAGGAATGTCATTACTGCCTACGATCGTGATCATGTTGCTGATCGTTGGCGGTATGCGGCATTTTCATCTGTTGAATAATCTGGATTTTTATCATGTGGATGATCCGCAGCAATTAGGAGTCTTATATGATGCAGGCACCACTAATGTAGAAATGCGGTTTCAGAAGCTGACCTATATGGGATACGATTATGAGATAGATGGAGAACGGGTAGGCGGTTATTATTATGTCTGGGTAAATGGTAAATTTATGGTTGTTCTGCTTGACAGTGATGAGACGATCATCTGTGATTATCTGGTGCAGGGACAGTTGAAGAAGGATCCTGCGGCATATAATTATATATTGTCAGAATGTGCGGAGAGTGTAGGAATCGAACAGCAGCAGTTAGAGACTATCACATACGATTATCTGATCAGTGAGGTGGATTATCCAAAGACATTTTATATGATCGTAAAGGCTGCGTTGATCATTGCATTTGCAGTGATTATATTATCGATCATTGAGGGAATTGTATACTGGTTTTATCCATGGAAGCATCCACAGATTCGTCAGATGAAAGGATATCGTGACAAGAAGCTGTTAACAGGAGATATTAACCGTCAGTTGCATGATGCACTGGTTTATGAAACAGGAAATTGTTATGTGACCAGAAAATATCTGGTAATCTGGACCCCATTCCGGACGGATATCATTGTGCTGCGGGATATCGATGTGGTTTCCAGACATAAGGAAACAAAGAAAATACTGCCATGGATGCCGCCGCGGGATGTGTACAAGCTGATCATTTCAAATGCAAATGGTGCAATATTTGAGCATGATTTTCATGATGAGAAGATCCTGGATACAATATTGCCATATATACAAAAGAAAAAACGGGACAGATAGGATAACACAGTGGAGTGTTACTGGGTCTGCCCCGTTTTTTAATAGCTATACTGCAAAGCAATCATTTGGTGATGTGCTTATACATCCAGTTTGTCCTGTTCTTCGATCACATCGAGATCCTCTGATACATCGGATAAGCCTTCATTTTCATAAAGAATCGGGCTTTCAATTTCTTCTGTAACAGTGGCTGCTTCTTCAGTGGAATGTTCTGTTTCCTCCGGTTTGGCATTATCTGCCGAAATGTCAGAGGTGTTTTCTGACTGCTGATCGATTGTTCCTTCCACAGGAGCATCATCTAAAGAGAAATAATTACGCTCCGGTTCTTCCTTTGCAGGCATTTTTTCTTTAATCGTATTTTTTACTTTCTCTACCTTGTCATCCATATCCAATGACTGGTATACAGTAGAATTTTTAATCTTATCCCGGAATACATAGCAAACACCGCCGATCGCAGCGATCGTAGCAGCGGCTTTGAATAATTTACCTTTTCCCATAATACATAATCTCCTTTATATATGATGTAAAGTCGTTATAAATAACGTTTCCATAATTTTAATATGTATACACGGAAAAAGCAAGAAAACAATGATAAACAAAAAGGGAATGCAGGCAGATTTCACGAACTTTTAACATTTGCCTGATAAGATGAAGTATGCTATAGTTTTGAAAGATATATGATCGTATATTGATCAGCGTGAGGATTTTCCTGGAAGAGGATTGAAAGGACATATATGAAGATAAAATTAAGAACAAATAAAAATAGCAGAGATCAGAGGGGGAAGAAAAATGGGTCGATTTAAGACAGAGTTAGAAGATTTAAAAAAGAGACAGAAGGAGCTGGAACATAGTTATTCCAATATTGGTACAATCCGGTTCCTGATGTTCCTTGTGATGCTGGGCGGACTGATCGTCGGACTATATGATTCCAATATACCGTTTCTTGCAGTAGGTATCGTGGCTGTCGTTATTTTTGTACTGCTGGTGTTCCGGCATGGTAAGCTGAATGAGGAACTGGAATATACGAAAGCAAAGGTGATCGTATATGAGCGGTATATGAAACGTTATGATGATAGTTGGAAGGAGTTCGCAGAAGATGGCTCCGAGTATCTGACCGATGATGATCTTGTAGCAAAGGATCTGGATATTATGGGAAAGAATTCCATCTATCAGTTTATCTGTGTGGCAGGAACAGAGGATGGCAGGCAGATGCTTGCTGAAACGTTAAGACAGCCTGAATTTGCGGCAGAGGACAGAACGAAACGTCAGATCGCGATACAGGAGCTTGCAGAGAAGCATGACTTCTCCATGGACTTTGAGACATTGTGTGTGAAGTCAGAAACCGGAAAGAAGAAAAAATATTCATCCGATGAATTTGTTGCCTATTGTACCAGTGATGATCATATACCGGAGATTTTCCAAGTGCTTCGTTTTCTGCTTCCGTTGATAACGATCGTGCTTCTGATTCTGGGTATTATGGGAAAAGTCAATCTGGGATATTCCCTGATCTCCTTTTTTGTAGTTTTGCTGTTTGCATGGATCACATCAGGTGTTGCAGGACAGGCGGTTATGCCGATGATCTCATTTGGATATGTGATCAATGACTATATCCGGATGTTTGAACTGGTCTCCGGTGAAACATTTGATTCAGAGTTGTTGAATGATATCAAGAATACAATCTCTACAGATTCCGGAGCACTGAATGCTGTAAAGAAGCTGGAGCGTATCAGCGCAGCATTCAATATCCGTTATAATCCAATCGTACATCAGGTATTATGTGGATTGTTTTTATGGGATTTTCATCTTGGAATTATGATGGATAAGTGGAGAGACCAGTATGGCAGTCAGGTGAAGGACTGGATCCATGCGATTTCAAGAATGGAGGAATTGTTATCCTTTGCAGTACTTGCCCGTACCAGAGAGGTGTCCTATCCGGAGGTGACAAGACATGAGAAAGTAGAAGTATCAGCAGAAAATTTGCGTCACCCGTTGATCAATCCGTCGAAGGTAGTTCCAAATGATGCAGCCTTTAAAGGGGGAGCTACGATCATTACCGGTTCTAACATGTCCGGCAAGACAACATTTTTACGAACCCTTGGCATCAACCTGATCCTTGCATATGCCGGAGCTCCGGTATGCGCAGAGAAAATGCATGCAGATTACATGAAGATATTTACATCCATGCGCGTGACGGATGATGTCAGTAATGGTATATCAACCTTTTATGCAGAGATACTCCGGATCAAGTCGATGGTTGAATATAAGAAGAATGAAATGCCGATGTTATGTCTGATCGATGAGATATTTAAAGGTACAAATTCGGCAGACCGTATTGTAGGAGCAACCCAGGTGATCCGAAAGCTGTCGGATGATCATTCCATGACACTTGTATCTACGCACGATTTTGAACTGTGTGAGCTGAAGAGTGAGAGCGGAGTGCCGGCAGCAAATTATCATTTTGAGGAGTACTATGAAGGTGATCAGTTAAAGTTTGATTATAAGAAGAAGGATGGCAGATGTACAACGACAAATGCGATGGCAATCCTTCATATGGCAGGACTTGATTAGTAAATACTGACAAAACGATTTTCAATTCATAGGATTTGTATTTTCAGCAATTATGCACAATGACGATTTGTAGAAATTACCAAAAACTGATTGAAGAGTAAAATGTTTTGTGATATAGTTATAAATATGAAGGAAATTTTATCGAAAGCATACAAAGAATAGACAAAAAAGGAGGAATAGAATATGCTACCAGCTAACATTGCATCAGACAATGATAATAATGTTCTATCCATAGCAGCATCCAATAACAAAGGATTACTGATCAGATTTTTGAACGAGCAGGTTGAGGACGGTTTTTATGCACTTGTTATTGATTATCTGAAAGACAGTAATTTTGATTTATCATCCATGATGGTTGATGATGAAGTAAAGGCTCAGTGTACAAAGTTATATGAGCTTGCTGAATTCGTTGATTTTAATATTAAGGCAACCGGACGTTATGAGATTGAAGAGTGGATAGAGCCATTATTTAAATTTATTTATGGTGATATTGATCCATCAGACATCGATGCACCTATCAGTGCAACTGGTATTTACAGATACAGCATCTGGTTGATCTATCTGTATCAGACAGAGAAGTTCCCGGAGGCTATGCGGCTGATCGGCGAGCGTATCGCACCATTACTTATCAATGTAAGTTATCAGATCTTAGAGGATGACGACAGACCAAAGAACTTTGATAAGGCAGTGATGGGATATCTGGATCTGATCAATGTTGTAATGGAGATGGGACTCCCACTTTCATCAGCAAAATCAGATGCATACATCAACAATCTGGAAGTTCTCTTTGACTATGTAGTGGAAGATCCACATGTTGGAAATGATTATAAGATTCAGTTCAGCATTGGCTTGTTTAATGCATATATCAATGACAAGAATTATGGAAAAGCATTTGAATTCTACGGATTAAATGCAGAATACATTCCAATTGACAATCTTGCGGTATATGAGAATTTCAAGGAGCTGATTCGTAACTGTAACAGTGCACAGAGTACAAGTGTACTGTCCAGAAGCGTTGTATCTGCTATCTCCAAGCAGGAGATTTACAACAAGAGGATCGATACTCTTCTTGCTGAGGTTTCAGGATTTATCAAGAAGGTATACAAATATATCGAGGATGAACCGGAGATGAAGAAGAATCTTCAGACACTTGGAACCGGTTCTCAGTTGAATGGCAAGACAAATATCTTTGAAGGTCTGTATGAATATAACCTTGTATTCTACGAATGTGGTATCAAGGCAATCGTAAATCAGGATATGTCAACACGTTCATGGGAAGAAAAGTATGAGATGCTTGAACTTCTCTATACAACATTAAATGTTGTATTTGACGGATACAATGTATATGAGATTTCAAATAAGATCGAGCATCAGTACATTGAATTAACATGGATCAATAATTATGTAAATGCAAATCCAAATCTTCTGAAGCAGTTCTTCAGTGTAAAGGAAAAGATCAAGGCATTTAAGGTTCGTAAGAATTCAATCCTTGAGAAGAGCAAGACCAACTATGAGATCAAGAAGATGATCGACGACAGACAGAAGCACCTGTTATTTATGGCTGCTGAAGATATGATCGTTAATGGACTTGGCGGTGGTAAGCTGCAGATCATCAGCTCAGGATATGATCTGAATACAGCAAAGAAGTATTTACAGGAAACTTATGCAAAGATTGTATTGCCTGCAAAGTACGGTCAGGAGACACAGACATCCGGTGGTGGTTTCTTCGGAAAGAACAAAAGCTCAGCGGCTGATGCAGACCTTGCAAGATTACTACGTGATGCATCTGTAGAAGAAATGTTGTGTAAGTCTGAGTGGTTATGGAATCAGCATAATGACAAGGGGCTTGAGAAGCCAACTGCAGAAGAAGCAACTTATGCTGTTGCATGTCTTGTAAAAGTAATTCACAGAATGCTTGACAAGAAGGGAACTTCAAAGGCTGCAAGCTCTCCGAATAAGAAGGTAATCATTACCAAGACAGGTAAGGTTATCGAGTTATCTGATGAATCAGGTCAGGCACCTGTAAAGCAGCAGGAGTCCGGTGTGATTGAAGCAATTGATAACATCGTAGTTCTTCTGAAAGACAAGTCGGAAGAAAATGTAAAATATGTAAAGGCGTATATCGAAGATCTGTTAAATGCACTGATGAAGACAAAGTGGGACAAAGATACCATGCTGTCACAGTTTGATGCAGAAGAGCTTCGTGCAAAATCCTTCCAGGTAATCAAACGTCTGAATATGGATATGTTAGTTTAGTATAAAAGCTTAGACAATAAGAGCAAATAAAAAGAGGTATACATTCCAGATGAAAAACTTAGATCTGAAATGTATACCTCTTTATTGTTAGAAAAATGAGAACTGATACTATTTTTATGGAACATGCCTGCCTGATTTACCGTACAATCTGATGTTTTTTCAGGTAGGAATGCAAAATCCATTTTTCAGGGATCCGCTTCAGGACAATTTGGATCTCTTCTTTTTTGTCGATGGGCATCACTAACAGTGAAGTGATACCGGTGTTATTTGCGCCCCAGAGATCTGTAAACAACTGATCGCCGACAAAGAGGGTATTTGCTGTATCAGTACCAAGAAGCTGCATGGCCTTCTGGTAACCGGTGCGTTTTGGCTTTCCGGCTTTATAGATGTACTTTACATCCAAAGGCTTGTTGAATTCCGCAACTCTGGGCTCTTTGTTATTGGATACCAGACAGATACCAAATCCGATCTCTTTTAACTTCTGGATAAGTCTGATTGCTTCTTCTGTTGCCGGAGCATTATGGGGAACAAGGGTATTGTCGATGTCAAATAAGATGCCGCGATAGCCCTTTTTATAATATTCGGCAAAATCAATGACATAGGTTGATGTATAATATTCTGATGGATAAAATTTCTGAAACATGTTAAACTCCAATAGTATAAGATAGTAAAATTATAAATAGTGTAAAACGGATTTGTCAAGAAATATACAGGAAGTATATAAGAAACAGATAATTGTCAGATAGGAAATACGAGGTTAGACAGTATGCAGGAAACATATATGAGGAGAGCCATTGAATTGGCAAAAAAAGGAATCGGAGCGGTAAATCCGAATCCGCTGGTTGGAGCAGTGATCGTAAAGAATGGGCGGATTATTGGTGAGGGATATCACAGAAGATACGGAGAGCTTCATGCGGAGAGGGATGCATTTGCACATTTGACAGAGGACGCAGCGGGCGCGGAAATGTATGTGACGCTGGAGCCCTGCTGCCACTATGGCAAACAGCCTCCGTGCGTGAATGCGATCATCGAGCATAAGATCAGCAGAGTCTATGTCGGATCAGATGACCCGAATGCGCTTGTATCTGGAAAGGGATATCAGATACTACGGGATGCAGGAATTGAAGTTATCACACATGTATTAAAAGAAGAATGTGACAGCCTGAATCCGGTATTTTTCCATTATATTGTAAATAAGACACCATATGTCGTAATGAAATATGCAATGACTATGGATGGGAAGATTGCAACATACAGTGGAAAGAGTAAATGGATCACCGGCGAAGAAGCAAGAGCCCATGTAATGGAGCAGAGAAATGCACTTACAGGTATCATGGTCGGAAGCGAGACGGTGATAAAAGATGATCCGTCGCTTACCTGCAGGATAGAGGGAGGAAGAAATCCGGTTCGAATTATCTGCGACAGCAGACTTCGGATTTCAATGGATTCCCAGATCGTTAGAACAGCATCGAAAGTACCGACGATTCTTGCAACCATACAGTCAGAGGATCAGGCAGATAAGAAGCAGAAGCTGATCGGGGCAGGTGTTGAGATCATCGAGACGGAGAGTGTGGATGGTCATGTGGATCTGCAGGAACTGATGAAACAGCTCGGAGCAAGAAATATAGACGGAATTCTGCTTGAAGGTGGAGGCACTTTAAATGAAAGTGCATTAAAAGCAGGCATTGTAAAAGAGGTCGATGTCTATATAGCACCGAAGATTTTTGGTGGAAGTGCAGGCTATACGCCGGTCGGTGGTGTGGGAGTAGAATCACCGGCAGAATCCTATCCGTTTGAGCTTGGTTCCATTCAGAGGTTTGGAGCAGATATTATGCTTCAGTATTTTCAGATAACAGCTTGACAAACATAACAAACTGTGCCAATATAACCATGTTGAAGTCTTCAGGGCGGGGCTCATTTCCCCACCGGCGGTATACATAGTAATCTATGTGAGCCCGCGAGCCGTAAGGCATGATTTGGTGAGAATCCAAAGCCGACAGTAAAGTCTGGATGAAAGAAGAATGCAGAGAGAATTTCAATAGCAAATTGAAATTAAAACATGAATACGGACATGATGGAATGTGTAGTTGAATGTTTTACAATATGCTGTTGTATGAAAAAATATTAAAGAAATCTGCAACAACATTTCATAACAAACAACCCGCCGGAGACATAGTTCTCTGGCTTTTTTTATGTTAAGTTATATAGGAACTTAACATGTTAAAAGAAGTAATTCAGCGAGTAAGTTGTTAATTAATTAGGTTGACAGTTTTTTTGTAAATAGTCAGTTTGTTACTCCATTGATCTTGTGTAGTAACCTTTTTTCATGTCGGTCCTTAACGAACTGCAAAGGGCAGTGAGTTTAGTACCGTTACATGAAAATAGAGCGCAAGCGTTTTACGGAACAAGAGTCAATGGGGTGACGAAATGACTGTTTGCAAAAAAACGTCCCCGAAAAGGAGGCAGTCATGTTCACAGGCATTGTGGAAGAGACAGGCACGATTAAGAAGATAGAAAAAGGCACATCATCCGGTCGCCTGACCGTAGAGGCAGATAAGGTTCTGCAGGGAAGCGAGATCGGTGACAGCATAGCTGTCAATGGGGTATGCCTGACGATCACAGGAATGTCGGGGCATTTGTTTACGGCAGATGTGATGGCAGAGACGATAAGAAGAAGCAATCTCGGAACCTTAAGCTCCGGCAGCAGGGTAAATCTGGAACGGGCGATGGCGGCAGATGGAAGATTTGGTGGACATATCGTATCCGGACATATCGACGGAACCGGGGTGATCACAGAGTACACTAGAGAAGAAAATGCAATCTGGGTGACAATAACATGTGATAAAAAGCTATTAAAGTATATCATCGAGAAGGGATCGATTACGATCGATGGAATCAGCCTGACGGTTGCTTATGTCGATGATCGCTGCTTCAAGGTTTCGATCATCCCACATACGGCGGAGGAGACAACGTTGATCCGCAGGCAGACCGGAGCAGTGGTCAATCTGGAAAACGATGTGATTGGCAAATATGTAGATAAGCTGCTCCATTTTAAAGACAAAGAAGAACCGGATGCAGGGAAAAAAGTAGATATGAATTTTCTGGCAGAAAATGGATTCTTATAAAATAAATGTTCCTATGGAGGTAAAGACAGATGGAATTAAACAGTATAGAAGAAGTATTAGTAGATCTGGCAGCCGGTAAGGTGGTCGTTATGCTCGATAACGAAGACAGAGAGAACGAAGGAGATGTCATTTGCGCATCTGAATTCGCGACCACGGAGAATGTGAACTTTATGGCAAAATATGCAAGAGGTCTGATCTGTATGCCGATGGATGATTCTTATGTGGAGAAATTAAATCTTCCGCAGATGTGCATCACAAATACAGATAATCATTGTACTGCATTTACAGTTTCTGTTGATCATGTAAGCACTACAACCGGAATCTCAGCGTATGAGCGTGGCATTACAGCCAGAAAGTTCGTAGAAGAAGCTGCAAAGCCGGAGGATTTCCGCAGACCGGGTCATATGTTCCCATTACGTGCTGTTCCGGGCGGAGTGATTGAACGAGGCGGACATACAGAGGCAACGGTTGATCTGTGCAGACTTGCAGGCTTGAAGCCATGTGGTCTGTGCTGTGAGATCATGAAGGATGATGGTACAATGGCAAGAAAAGATGATCTGCTTGCATTTGCCAAGGAGCACAACCTGAAGATCTCCACGATCGAAAAGTTAGTTCAGTATCGTAAGGAACATGAAGTATTTGTAGAATGTGTAGCAAAGGCAAAGATGCCAACCAGATATGGGGAGTTCACGATCTATGGATATATCAATAAATTAAATGGCGAGCATCATGTGGCACTGGTAAAGGGTGATATCACGGATGGCGAGCCGGTATTATGCAGAGTTCATTCCGAATGTCTGACCGGAGATGCACTTGGTTCAGCCCGTTGTGACTGTGGCCAGCAGTATGATGCAGCGATGAAGATGATCGCAAAGGAAGGCAGAGGCGTGCTTCTGTACATGAGACAGGAAGGACGTGGGATTGGTCTGATCAATAAGATCAAAGCATATCAGTTACAGGATCAGGGTTTAGATACCGTAGAGGCAAATCTGAAGCTTGGCTTCCCTGAGGATGCAAGAGATTACACGATTGGAACACAGATCTTAGTAGACCTTGGTGTCAGAAAGATGAGACTGCTTACGAACAATCCATTAAAGGTATATGGTTTGTCAGGATACAATCTTGAGATTGTGGAACGAGTACCGATCCAGATGCAGCCGGGCAAATTTGATGCATTTTATCTGAAGACAAAGAAAGAAAAGATGGGTCATATACTTGATCTGTAAAGCCATATGGACTGGGAATTATATGCATAATGATTTAGTGGTAACAGAGAATAAGCAATTGTAAATATTGAGATCGAATCAATAACAGGAGGATAATAAAATGAAGAAGATTGAAGGAATGATCGTAGCAAATGGTGCCAAGATCGGTATTGTAGCAGCAAGATTTAATGAATTTATCGTATCAAAACTGGTAAGCGGTGCAGAGGATGCATTATTACGTCACAGCGTAAATCCGGATGACATATCTGTTGCATGGGTCCCGGGAGCATTTGAGATTCCGGTTGTAGCCAAGAAGATGGCGATGTCAGGAAAATATGATGCAGTGATCTGCCTTGGAGCAGTTATCCGTGGAGCAACCAGTCATTATGATTATGTATGTAATGAAGTGTCCAAGGGAATCGCATCTGTTTCACTTGAATCCGGTATTCCTGTTATGTTCGGTGTTGTAACAACAGAGAATATTGAGCAGGCAATCGAGCGTGCCGGAACAAAGGCAGGTAACAAGGGTTACGATTGTGCAATGGGCGCACTTGAGATGATTGACCTGATGAAGCAGTTATAAAAATTGCATAGTATAAACGAGGTTCAGGGTTTTATGATGCAAAGGTCATAGAACCCTGAATGTATTCATACTGCGTGGAGCGTTTTTGTTCTTATGCGATAATAAACGGAGGAAATAGATATGAATAAGACAAGAAAGATTCTCTTTTTTGATATCGACGGAACTCTGATCACGGATGATGGAAAACGGTATTTTCCGGACAGTGCAAAAGAGGCAATACAAAAGGCAAGAGAGAACGGGCACCTGGCATTTATCAATACGGGAAGAGTATTCTGCAATGTGACAGAAGAGATCAGAAGCGCAGGCTTGATGGCTTTGTCTGCGGCTGTGGAACGCATATTGTTTATAATGGAGAGACATTGTTTCATCATGATACACCATATGTGGTCTGTGCAGGCGTTGTTCAGAAATGTAAGGAATATAGAATGGATGCCGTATTTGAACACGCGGACAAGGTATTTACCAGCTCTGCTTTTTCCGATAATGAGCATTTAAAAGAACTGATCAGTTATTTTAAAGCGACCAGCACCTATATGGAGAATGATGATCCGGCAAATGATCATATCTTTGATAAATTTTGTGCATGGTATGATGCTGACACTCCGTATCTGGAAGAGTTTAAGACATATCTGGAAAAAGATTATATGTATATCCAGAGAGAGGGAAATTTTTGTGAGGTCGTACCAAAGGGATATACGAAGGCAACCGGTATCCGGTATCTGCTTGATTATTTTGACCTGCCATTAGAAAATGCCTATGCGTTTGGAGACGGAAGTAATGATGAACCGATGTTGGCATATGTGCCAAATAGTATTATAATGAAAAAAGGTCCGGAGTATCTGAAGAAGAAAGTCCGTCTTGTAGCGGATGATGTCAGAGAAGACGGAATCTATAAAGCTATGAAAAAAATGGAGATTATCTAATGGACGAAGAATATTCAAAAGTAACGATGGTCGATCAGTTAGCCATCGCAGTATCCAGCCCGAAAAATTATAAGCATCTGACGAAGTTAAAAGCGAGCAAGACGGCAGGATTTATGATTCTGATTGCTTTTATCCTGACCTTTATCGAGTTTGGAATCGGTGTCATTACCTTTATCATGCATGTGGGAGGGTTAAATAACCTGATCACGAATAAGGTTCCGCAGTTTGTGATCGAGGATGGTAAGCTTACGGCAGAATCAGAGATGTCACTGGATATTGGAAATGCAACGATATATATGAATACGGATTATGACAGAATTACACTTGATGATATCAAGACAAATGGCGTGTATATTGCATTTGGCAAAGAGAATGTAGTTATGGGAATGATAAACGGCGGACAGACGTATGAATATTCAACGATGGATCTCGACAAATTATTCTATGATGGGTTTAACAATGATCAGCTTGCATCCGCAGTGCCGGCGTTCTATGTGGCTATTGTCATTATGTACATTGTAATGATGTTCGGAAGTGTAATAAAGATGATCTTCCTTGCACTTGTATTTTCGATCGTTGCACGGACACTTGCGAAAGGTCTTCATACAGGGCTGTCCTATGGAAATGTATTCCGGGTATGTCTTTACGGACTGACTTTACCGATGCTGTTGACATCCGTGAATACCTGTCTGGACTTCCTGATTCCATCATCGATCATGTTTGTGATCACTCTGATCCTGGCATTTTCCATGATAAACAGAGGTATCGCAAGTCATGTGGGAACAACGGCACCACCGGAGGATTGGTTATAAAGGGCGATATAAAAGGAGGCTTTTATGGAGATCGAAAGAAAATATCTGATAAAAGAGATACCGTTTTCACTGGAAGCGTATCCATATAAGAAACTGGAGCAGGGGTATATCTCGACCAGCCCCGTCATCCGTATCCGAAAGGCAGATGAACAATATATTCTTACAGTAAAGTCAAGCGGATTACTGGAACGACAGGAATTCGAGCTTCCGATGAATGAGACGGATTATAAACGGTTGCTTGGTAAGGTTGATGGAAATCTGGTGACGAAACGTCGGTATATCATCCCGCTTACGGATACAGAGGGAACAACCGGCGATAAGGAAAAAGATGCAGGACTTAAGATTGAACTGGATGTCTTTGAGGGGCTGTATCAGGGGCTGATCTATGCAGAAGTCGAATTTGAGACAAAGGAAGATGCAGATAATTTCGCAGCACCGGCTTGGTTTACCAGAGATGTATCTATGGATGGAGCGTATCATAACAGCGCATTAAGCAGTATGAATGAAGAACAGAGACTTGCATTTATGGCAAGAGTTTTCGGACATTAAGAATGGAGGCAGAAGCATGAAAGTCAGAATGTTATTTGAAACAGGATATGAAGAAGTAGAAGCATTGACCGTTGTAGATCTGTTAAGACGTGCAAAGGTTGACTGCCTTATGGTGGCAGCAGACGATCAGGATACGGTTACAGGTTCACATGGAATCACAGTAAAGATGGATGAGAAAATCAGTGAACTTGCAGATGATGCAGATATGATCGTACTTCCGGGTGGTATGCCCGGTGTGACGAATCTGATCGCAAATGAGAAGGTAAGGAATCTTGTATGCGGACAGTATGAAGCAGGAAGATATGTTGCAGCAATCTGTGCAGCACCTACTGCTTTTGGAGCATTTGGCATCTTAAAGGATAAGAAGGCTACCTGCTATCCGGGAATGGAGGCGGGACTTCATTGTGCGGAAGTATTATATGACAGTGTAGTAACAGACGGTAAGGTAATTACAAGCCGAGGTATGGGAACAGCTATTGATTTTGGTCTGAAGCTGGTTGAGATCCTGACAGATCAGGATACATCAGAGAAGCTGGCAGCAGCTATTGTTTACAAATAAGAATTATGGAATTTAAAGTTTCGGTCAGGCATATGGTAGAATTTATATACAGATGCGGCGATATTACAAGCAGCAGTAATGGGACTCTGTCAAAGGAAGCAATGAATGCAGGAAGTAAGATGCATCGGAAGCTTCAGAAAATGGCAGGGTCTTATTATGATGCAGAAGTTCCTTTAAAGATCACGATGAAGAAAGGAATTCATGATCTGGATGTTACGGTAGAGGGCAGAGCAGATGGGATCATAGATCTGAGAGGTGAAAAGAACCGAAGCAGGAAGAAGAAGGAAATTGAGCGGCAGGTGATTCGGGTAGAGGGTAGATATTGGAGCCGGCTGCTGCTCAAAAAAACGGAGAGTCTGGATCTGGAAGTCGGTGAAGACTTCATGGAACAAAATTCTGCCGGAACAATCGGTCAGATGCAGGAAATGAATGAGCCTGCGGATGTTACGATCGACGAGATCAAAGGTGTATACAGAAAACTTGCTGATATCGAAGTGCCGGAAACAGTTCATGTAGCACAGGCAATGTGCTATGCCTATATTTATGCAAAAGAGCAGTCTTTGGATCGGATCAATGTACAGATCACATATGTGAATCTGGAAAGTGAAGAAGTAAAACATTTTTTTTATGTGTTTTCTTGTTCATTTCTTGAGAAATGGTTTCATGATACAGTGGATGAGATGATGAAATGGGTTGATCATGCTGTATCACATGCAAGAAGCAGAGATGCGTCAATTACAGAATTGGAATTTCCATATGAATATCGGAAAGGACAAAAGCAGATGGCTGCCTGTGTGTATAAGGCGATTGAAGGGGAGCGCAGATTGTTTGTGCAGGCTCCAACCGGAATCGGGAAAACGATGGCAGCGATGTTTCCTTCCGTTAAGGCATTTGCAACCGGGCTGGTATCGAAAATCTTTTATCTGACCGCAAAGACGATCGCCGGAACCGTGCCGGATCAGGCACTTACATTGCTGCGGGAACGTGGAGTGAAGTTTTCTTCCGTTATGTTG
Organism: Clostridium sp. AM46-21; assembly: GCF_003480025.1. Classification (NCBI taxonomy): domain Bacteria; kingdom Bacillati; phylum Bacillota; class Clostridia; order Eubacteriales; family Clostridiaceae; genus Clostridium; species Clostridium sp. AM46-21. The sequence goes on along the minus strand of NZ_QUIB01000009.1, from coordinate 96,737 downwards.
ACTGCCAAAGAGAAGATATGTCTGAATGAGACGATGGAATGTGATGCAGAGCACTGCCCTTATGCGAAAGGACATTTTGACCGGGTTAATGATGCATTATTTGAATTGATCACTCAGGAGGAAAAAATGGATCGGGAGATCATCCGGGCTTATGCGAAAAGGTATCAGGTCTGTCCTTTTGAGCTGGGACTGGATGCAAGCCTGTTTGCAGATGCTATTATTGGAGATTATAACTATGTGTTTGATCCGAGAGTGAATCTGAAGCGGTTCTTTTCACAGACAGCATATGATACAGGACGGTATGTATTTCTGGTAGATGAAGCACACAATCTGGTGGACCGGGCATCGTCCATGTACAGTGCCACGCTGTATAAAGAAGATTTCCTTGCTGTAAAGAGGCTGGTAATGCCGTACAGCAAAAAACTGGCACGGAGTCTGGAATCCTGCAACCGGGAGCTCCTGGAATTGAAGAAAAAATGTCCGGAGCATGGATATCAGATTTTAAATGATATTGGGGTTCTATATCTGAAGCTGCTGCATCTTCATACGACGATGGAGGCTTTTTTAGAAGATTACAAACAGATCCCGGAACGTAAGGAGATACTGGAGTTTTATTTTGCACTTACGACATTTTTAAATATTGCGGATCTGATCGATGACAGCTATGTGATCTATGATGAGCTTAAGTCGGATGGCAGATTTATGGTTCGGTTATATTGCGTCCATCCGGCGAATAATCTGAAGCTTTGCCTGGATAAGGGTGTATCGACTGTTTTCTTTTCGGCAACGATCCTGCCGGTAAAATATTACATGGAGATGCTGTCCGATACGGTGACCGATCAGGCTATCTATATTCCTTCTCCGTTTGATCCGGAGAAACGACAGATCATGGTTGGTGTGGATGTATCTACGAAATATACCAGACGGTCTGTAAAGGAGTATAAGCGCGTGGCTGAATATATCAGGCAGTTGTTTAACGCACATTCCGGAAATTATATGGTGTTTCTGCCATCCTATAAGATGCTTCAGGAGGTCTATGAGCAGATGATAGAGGGTGATTGTTCTGGCATGGAACTGCTCTGTCAGGAACAGAACATGAAGGAGGCAGACCGGGAAGCATTTTTGGATCATTTTTCAGCGAAAAGAAATGTGGTTGCCTTTTGTATCATGGGCGGGATCTTCTCTGAGGGGATTGATCTGACCGGAGAACGGCTGATCGGATCGGTTGTAGTAGGTCCGGGACTTCCGCAGGTGTGCAATGAGAGAAAGATCATGATGGACTATTTTAATGCCAGAAAGAGTATGGAGGCATATGCTGGCTCATCGGTTGATGGTTTTAAATATGCATACCTGTATCCGGGCATTAATAAAGTATTTCAGTCAGCCGGACGCGTGATCCGGACAGAAGCGGATGCCGGAGTGATCCTGTTGCTAGATGAACGATTTGGAACCGGGGAATATAATTCGTTATTTCCGGTGGAGTGGCAGGATGCGGTCTTTGGAAATTTTGATCAGATTTCGCAGAGCATAGAACAGTTCTGGTCGAATCTTAATCTTTCCTGAAAACGGGAATATATATACAAGAATACTGGAAATTCGCATATACATGTGATAGAATGGACGCAGGCATTTTTTACAGCCTGCATGCAGTGCATGCTTTTATATAAAATTATGAAACTGTTCTGGAAAGGCAGATAGGGGAAAAATGAAAAATATTACAGTAAAAGATATTGTGAAAGCAACAGGAGGTTTCCTGCTTTGCGGCGATGAAGATACACCGATCACAGGCCTGTGTATTGATTCCAGAAAAGCACAGCCGGGAGATTTGTTTATTCCTCTGTTGGGTAATAAAGTTGATGGACATCGTTTTATTGAATCCGCTATGGAGAAAGCGTCTGCAACTCTGACATCGGAGCATGATAATGTTGTTATTTCAGAGAAGCCGTTTATCCGTGTTGATGACACGATGAAAGCACTTCAGGCAATTGGAATGGATATCCGTGACCGGTATGATATTCCGTATATTGGAGTGACAGGAAGTGTAGGAAAGACAACGACCAGAGAGATGATTGCAGCGGCTGTCAGCACAGCAAAACGCTGTTTTCAGACAAATGGAAATGAAAATTCACAGATCGGTGTACCGATGACACTTTCCAGAATGACAGATGGATATGATGCTGCGGTGATCGAGATGGGGATCAGTGAACCTGGTCAGATGGAGATATTGTCTGAGATTGTAAAGCCATCGATCTGTGTGGTGACGATTATCGGTGTTGCACATATTGAATTTATGAAAACCCAGGAGAATATCAGAAAAGAGAAGCTGTCTATTATCAATCATATGAATAAGGACGGCCTGTTGCTGTTAAATGGAGATGATCCATTACTGCGTGAGATAAAAGCGGATATGCCATGTCGGACACTTACTTTTGGTATAGATGAAATTTGTGATTTTCAGGGATCCAATGTAAAATGTGGAGAGCAGGGCATGGAATTTGATTGTACTCATAATGGTGAGACCGTTCATGTTACCATGGATATCCTCGGAAAACATAACGTGAGAAATGCACTGGCAGGTATTGCAGTTGCATATCAGATGGGAATTCCGATAACAATTTCAGCAAAAGCCTTTGAACATTTTGAAGGACAGAGACAGAGACTCATCCATATGGAGAATCGATATACGATCCTCGATGATACCTATAATGCAAGCCCGGATTCCATGAAGGCAAGCATTGATGTGCTTTGTGATATGGACTGCGAGGGAAAAAAGATCGCAGTACTGGGAGATATGTTTGAGCTGGGAGCTGACAGTGCCAGCTATCACTATCAGATCGGAGAATACCTGCGGGACAAGAAGATCGATGAGGTTGTGGTAATCGGAAAGGAAGCTTTGGAGATTAAAAAGGCACTGGATGTCTGCGACACAAAGTATGCAAAAACATTTTCATTTATGGATAATGAAGAAGTGGCACTTTATCTGATGGCTATTATGAGACCAGAGGATGTTGTTTTGATCAAGGGATCACACGGCATGAAAATGGACGAAATTGTCAAAATTCTTACGAATTAATTATGCAAATTATACAAAACAACCATATAAACTACCAAATTTCATAAAATTTGGTAGTTTTGTTTGTCTAAAATGACTTTGATTTTCATGAAAAAAAACACTCTGTGGTACAAAACGGAGAAAAAACAGTACTTGTATTGAAAAAAAAAGGAAAATGGAGTAATATCAATCCTAGCTTGAATAAAGAATACATACATGAATTGTTACATAAGTAAAGTGATAGAAATTAGTTTTAAAACGGAGGGTGTTAATCATGGCTACTAAGAAGACTGAAGATGCAAAAAAGGTTGTTGCAAAAAAGGCAACAGTAGAAAGCGTTGTTGCTAAAGCTGAAGCTGTAAAGAAAGCTGAAGCTGCTAAAGAAGTAAAAGCAGCAGTAAAGGCTGAGCCAGTAAAGGCAGAAGTAAAAGAAGAGAAAAAGCCAGCAGCTAAAAAGCCGGCAGCAAAGAAGCCAGCAGCTAAGACAACAGAGACAGTTTTTGTTGAATATAACAATGGACAGATCAATGTTTCTGACATTGTAGCAAAAGCAAAAGAAGCACTTGGCAATAAGGCAGTTAAGGAATTGAACGTATATTACCAGCCAGAAACAGGTATGGTATACTATACAGCTGATGGAGAATCAGGTTCTTACAGTCTTTAATCTATAAATAGTTGGAAGGGCAGCGTTCTTAACATAAGGATGCTGCTTTTTCTGTATAATTAGAAAGGAAGAAGTGAAATATGAAGATTGGTTTTATTGGCTGTGGCAATATGGCAACATCGATCATAAAGGGAATTATCAGAAAGCAGATCATAGATGCAGAGAATATCATAGCATCTGCAAAGACGAAAGCGACACTTGACAGAGTTCAGAAAGAGCTTGGAGTAAAGGTATCAACCGATAATCTGGAGGTAACAGAAAACAGTGATATTCTGGTTCTGGCGGTAAAACCACAGTATTATCCGGAGGTGATCGCTCAGATAAAGGACGTAGTCCGTAAAGAGCAGATTGTGATCAGTATAGCACCGGGAAAAACATTAGACTGGTTACAGGAACAGTTTGGAGGAGCTGTGAGGCTTGTCCGGACAATGCCAAATACACCGGCACTGGTTGGTGAGGGTATGACAGGAGCATGTCGGAATGAATATGTTACCGATGAAGATTATGCAACAGTTCTTCAGATTCTTGGAAGCTTTGGTGAAGTAGAGACAATACCGGAAAATCTGATGGATGTATGTGTATCGGTCAGCGGAAGTTCTCCGGCATATATTTATATATTGATCGAAGCTATGGCAGATGGAGCAGTGCAGATGGTATGCCAAGAGCACAGGCATATAAATTTGCAGCACAGTCCGTGCTTGGAAGTGCAAAGATGGTACTTGAAACGGGAAAACATCCGGGTGAATTAAAGGATCAGGTCTGCTCACCTGGCGGAACAACGATAGAAGCTGTTCGCGTTTTAGAAGAAAAAGGCTTCCGTTCCTCCGTGATCGAAGCAATGAAAGCCTGTGTCCGCAAAGCTCGCGGAATATAACAGCCGCTATAAAAGCCTGTGCTTGTGGTAGCTATAACTTTATTTCGCAGAACACTTGCATTTGATTCTTACGTAGCTGTCATACAAACAAATCCGCTGTGCTATATTACACTGTTATGAAGCAAACCTTGTCCGAGACCGGTACTTAAGTTGCGTCTTTTGCAGCTTTATGTACCGTTGCTCGAGGACTAGAACGGAAGTGTTTTGCGGAATAACAGGTGTGGTATAGCACAGCGGATTTATTTGTATGACAGGTAGATGTTATAAGGCGGTGTCACCGTGTTCGCCGGTACGGATACGGATGACATCGGCAACATCATAGACGAAGATCTTGCCGTCGCCGACTTTTCCGGTTGATATCTTTTCACATACCTTAAAGATGATGTTATCGGCAACATCATCCTTGACGATGGTTTCAATCTTGATCTTCGGAATCAGGTTAACCACATATTCACTTCCACGGTATGTTGTTTTATAACCCTTCTGATTACCATATCCCATAATATTTGATACAGTAGCACCGGTGGATCCGCATTCGTCCAGAATGGCTTTTACATCATCCAGTTTTTCAGAACGGACAATAATTGATAATTTCTTCATGTATAACCCTCCATTCTATACATATATAACTAAAGATATGATACCATATTCTCGGTTTCATTTCTACAAGTGGAACAGAATGGGAGATTTTGTATATTATCTGAAGAAAGAACAGGAAAACAGGGAGGAATGAGAGTAGCTGTACTTAATTTAATTAATCGAGGGTGGCAATAAGAAAATTATTTAGAAAAATTTAACCGTTTTACCAGAAATAATACTGTTTTCATATGGGTGGAATCTGTGGTATCATGTAGCAGAGTTATATCATTTAATATAGATAGCTGTTTTAGACAGGAAACAAAAGTATGGAGGATGAAAATGTCTGATTATAGAAATGATGATGAAAATAAAGAACTGACCAGTCAGACGGTGACTGATGATCATAAAACAGAAGACAAGCATGAGGACGAATACGAGAAATATTGTTATCTCTGCAGAAGACCGGAAAGTGTTGCCGGAAAGCTGATCGATATGCCGGGCAATATACATATCTGTGCAGACTGTATGCAGAAGACCTTTGATAATCTGAATCAGGGCGGATTTGGCGGAATGCAGTTCCTGGATCTCTCCAATCTTTCCAATATGGGAAATATTGACATGAGCAGACTGATGGGAATGAATGATATACCGGATAAACAGAAGGTGAAGAAGAAAGCGGCAAAGCCGAAGAAAAAAGAGCAGGAAATGACACTTGCAACGATCCCTGCACCGCATAAGATCAAAGCAATGTTAGATGAATATGTGATCGGTCAGGAATATGCCAAGAAGGTAATGTCTGTTGCAGTATATAACCATTATAAGCGTGTACTGACAGATTCCATGGATGATATCGAGATTGAGAAATCCAATATGCTGATGGTAGGGCCGACAGGCTGTGGTAAGACTTATATTGTAAAAACGATCGCAAAGCTGTTGAATGTACCGCTTGCGATCACAGATGCGACCACACTTACGGAAGCCGGTTATATCGGTGATGACGTAGAAAGCGTATTGTCAAAGCTGTTGGCAGCCGCTGATAATGATGTTGAAAAAGCAGAAAAGGGAATCGTATTTATCGATGAGATCGATAAGATCGCAAAGAAGCAGAACAGCAACAGCCGTGATGTGAGTGGAGAATCCGTTCAGCAGGGCTTGTTAAAGCTGTTGGAGGGCGCAGATGTTGAGGTTCCGGTTGGTTCCGGAAGCAAGAATGCAATGGTTCCTATGACAACGGTCAATACAAAGAATATTTTATTTATTTGTGGCGGGGCATTCCCGGCAATCGAAGATATCATTAAAGCAAGATTGAATAAACAGTCCTCGATCGGTTTCCGCGCAGATCTGAAGGACAAATACGACAAGGATCCGAATATCTTAAAGAAGGTGACCAACGAGGATCTCAGGGAATTCGGTATGATACCGGAATTTCTTGGAAGACTGCCTGTCTTATTCACATTGGATGCGTTAGATAAGGATATGTATATCAAGATCTTAAAGGAACCGAAGAATGCAATCCTGAAACAGTATAAGAAGCTGCTGGCACTGGATGAGGTAGATCTTCAGTTTGATGATTCTGCATATGAAGCGATCGCAGAAAAAGCACTTGAAAAGAATACAGGAGCAAGAGCGCTTCGGGCGATCATTGAGGAATTCATGCTGGATATCATGTATCAGATCCCAAGAGATGATAGCATTGGCAGGGTGATCATAACCGGAGATTATGTAAATGGCAAGGGCAATCCGATCATCGAGCTTCGTGGTGTAGAGCCGATGCAGATCGAAGCCTGTGCGACAAAACAATCATAATAATTGATGCAATAAGAAAAAATACTGTAATTAATAAGGTTTAAAGATTGTATACAGAAAATATACGGTCTTTAAGCCTTTATTATATTGGATCATAATTTTTAGATCGTGAGATGGTATTGCAGAGCAGAAATGGAACATTACCGGAATTTTTGAATGTGTTGTATTGCAGCGGCACCAGTATGTAAATGGTTATCTCTGGGTAAGATAAAAGAAAAATACAGATGTATTGCAGAAAGATGATCAGGGACTCTTCCGATGCTGATACCGCAGTCTTGTATCAAGGTAGTCCTTGATGGTCGCAGAATCCTGTGATACTATGAAAAAAAGCGAAAAGGAGCAGGGCATGTTTAAAAAGAGATTATTACGAACCTGTAAAAATGTAATGGCTGCAGCTATCTGCATTTCTCTTGCGGTTGGATTATCTGCCTGTGGAGAGACGCAGGGAGAGCGCAGACATCTGAATGACAAAAACGATACAACTGAAAATACAGAGAGGGCGCAGGAGTCTTTCTCCGAGGATGCGCTGAAGGAGCAGCAGGAATTTGAACAGTATCTGGATGATTATTTTAAGGATGTTGTTACGGACGACACGTTGACGTATAATTATACGATCAAGGATGGTGCGGATTACGGTCTGGAAGAACCGGAGGTCACACTGGGAGACCCGGGAATGACAGCAGAGGAGATCGGACAGGATAAGGAAGAGTTTGAAGGCTGGGTAAAGAAGCTGGATGCTATTGACCGTTCCTGCCTGACAGAGGATCAGAAGCTGACCTATGATGTGCTGGATGAGTATTTTGAAGTGTCTGCGGGAATTTTTGATAATGTATATCTGTATGAGCCGTTTTCCCCGATGCGTGGACTTCAGGCCAATATTGCAACGAATTTCACAGATTACCGATTTGATGATAAGGGAGATGTGGAACGTTATATTGAACTGCTTGGTCAGATTCCGGATTATTTTGCAGAGTATCTGGATTTTGAACAGGAAAAGTCAGAAAAAGGTTATTTTATGAGTGATGCAGTCTGCGATAAAGTCATCAGTCAGTGCAAGGATTTTGTTGCAGATAAAGAAAATCATTTTATGGTAACAACATTTAATGATAATATTGACGCACTTGATTTTCTGACGGATGAGGAAAAGGCAGAATACAAGGAGGCTAATAAGCAGGCAGTTGAGAATTCCCTGCTTCCGGCATTTGAGAATGTTGCAGCGGTGCTTTCCGGTCTGAAGGGAACCGGAACCAATGATGGTGGTATCTGCAACTATGATGGTGGCAAGGAATATTATGAATATCTGCTGAAAAATTTTGCAGGAACAGCCAAGTCGCCGGAAGAGGTAATCGATATGCTGGATACAGAGCTTCAAAAACTCATGGTATCGTTATATCAGTATTATTTGGGAAATCAGGCGGCATATGAATATTTTGCTTCCAATTATGATTCAATGTTTGCGGAAACCGATCAGATGACAGCTTCGGAAATGGTCGATAAAATGATGGAAACGGCATCAGAGCATTATCCGGATGCAGGAACGATAAACTATAAGGCAGAGGCGCTGGATAAGAACCTCGAAACGATCATGGATGATGTACTGGCTTATTATATGGCGCCGGCAATCGATGATCCGGATAATAATCTGATCCGGGTGAATGGTCTGCATACGGATGGCATGTGGACGACACTGGCACATGAGGGATATCCGGGTCATATGCTGCAAAATGCTTATTATATGTCAACGGATCCGGAGCGGTCCGGACTTTGATGAACTTCTTAGGATATAAAGAAGGATGGGCGATGTATGCATGTTATGATTCTTTATATTACTATGAGTATGAGGAACCGGAATATGGAGACACCATTGCAGCCCTTTATCAGTTGAATGATGAGATGAGTTATCTTATGATGGGAAGAGTGGATCTGGGAATCAATTATGAGGGATGGACGTTGCAGGATACAGCCGATTATCTGACAAAGAATGGAATGGATGGCAGTGCTGCACAGGAGCTGTACACGACAATGGTCGGAGATCCGGCAGTATATCAGAGTTATTCGACCGGATATTATGAAATGAAAGAACTGCGGGATTATGCAGAAGAGAAAATGGGAGATGACTTTGACCTGAAAACATTTAACACGATTATTCTGGAAACAGGTCCATGTCAGTTTGATATACTGAAGGAACAAGTGGATAAGAAGCTGCAGGGGCCGATCATATAACAGGTGCAAAAAAAGGTATAGAAAGAAATCAGACGGAATAGACTGTATACGAAAAGCATACGATGGGAATCGAAATGGAATGTGAAAATGTAGCGTACAGGGAAGATTATGCAGACTATCTGATTGAATACAACGAAGAGCGGGAAGCTGTTTTGGATATTTACAGAGAAAACGGCTGCCTGCTCTTTATTGATGAGCGGTTTGCTGTTTTATACAGGGAGAAGCCGGAGGATTATATGCAGATCTTTTCCAGACTGGAATATACACTTTTCCCCAAATTGTATGGGCTGATGGATACCAGTAGTGTAGAAGCAGTCGGAGCTGTGAATATACAGCAGGAATCGATCCTTGGACTTACCGGAAAGGGAATTCTGATCGGAATTATCGATACCGGGATTGATATTCGGAATGATCTGTTTCTGGATGTTGCCGGAAATACAAGAATTATTGCAGCATGGGATCAGTCCGTGCCGGGACCGTCAGATCAGGAAGAAAATCCCGGATATGGAACGGTATATCAGCAGGAGGATATTAATGAAGCCATACGAAATGAAGCGGATATCCTGACAGATGCAAATGGACATGGAACCTTTCTTGCAGGGATTGCAGCAGGAAAACGGACAGCTGATTTCACAGGAGTGGCGCCGGAAGCAGAATATGTGATTGTAAAATTAAAGCAGGCAAAGAATAATCTGCGAGGATTATATGGTGTGCCGGAGGACGTAGAAGCATATCAGGAAAATGATATTATGATGGGGGTAGCATTTCTGCGGAGACAGGCAAGCAGACTTCGGAAAAATATATCGATCCTGATTGGAGTTGGTTCGAACAGTGGGAGCCATACTGGTTCTTCTGCATTAGAAGCACTGCTTTCAAATGTTGGTATCATGACCGGAGTCGCTGTGTCCGTTCCGGCAGGAAATGAGGGAATTGCGGGGCATCATTTCAGAGGCAGGATCGAAGGGGGAAGCACTTATACGGAAATGGAGATTAATGTTACGGGAAATAACAGCTTTACACTTGAAATCTGGGGAGCGGTTCCCAATACATATTCTGTGGCATTTGAGATTCCGGGTGGGGAGTTTGTAAGTCAGATTACTCCCCGCTTTGATAAAAGTGAAGTCATACGTCCGGTTTTTGGTGGTGGGATCATATATATCGATTATTTTCTTGTGGAGGATCAGTCGGGAGAAGAACTGATCATGATGCGCTTTTTTGATCCGCCAAATGGTCTGTGGCGGATCCGGGTATATGGAAGCGGTGATACCGAGAAGACCTTTCATGCATGGCTGCCGATCACGGCATTTCTTTCCCCGGATACCCGGTTTATAAGACCAACGCCTGAAACAACGCTTGTGAATCCGGCTACAGGAGTAGTTCCGATGGGAGTGGGGGCATATGATCATTATTCGGATACACTGTTTCTGGATGGAAGCAGGGGATATACGGCGGCAGATGATATCAAGCCGGATTTTGTTGCTCCGGGTGTTGATGTATATGGTCCGGGCAGAGCAGGAACATTTGTCAGGAAAACAGGTACTTCTGTTGCAGCAGCGCATTGTGCCGGGTGTGCGGCATTAATCCTGCAATGGGCAAGAGACCGGGATCTGGCACGGTTTGTAAATGGAAATCAGATCCGTAATTATTTTATTCGGGGAGCAGTTCGTCCGGGAACGGCAGGAAGTCCGTTTTCATATGTCATGAACGATACAGAGGGATATCTGTTTGCAAGGGAATATCCGAACCCGGAGTGGGGCTATGGAATCCTGAATGTGTATAATACCTTTGATTCGCTCCGGACCTGACACTGTAAATGTAACAAAAATGTAAAAGATTTATAATTTTTCGTAAAATGATTTTACAGATTTTGTGCGGTGTATTATACTATAAGACGTGTTTGTAACCAACAGGTAAAGGGCATGTATAAAATGTGCCAGAATGGATAATAATAGTCGGAGGTACATATGGATAAAAAGATTCATACGGATAACTCAGAAATATTTGAAACAGAAGATATAGATGAAGTAAGTGAGATCATAGAGACAGAAGATATAGATGAAACCGAGCCGGAAGAGACACATCAGACAGATGTTCCGGAAACGGATGAAGTTCCTGCAAAGAAACGGTTCTGGAGGAAGGATAATATACTGAAGATCATAGTTGCAGTGCTTGCTGTACTTATCATATGTGAATATACCTTCTTTGGTGTGTTCTTTCAGACAAATAAAGCAAAATATGAAAAGGCAAAGCAGGAGACGCAACAGGAAGAGAGTTCTACTGAGGAGAAGAAAGTAAATATTGTTACAGAAGAGCCTTTGCCAACTACAAATATTAATGACGATTCCGAGAATGAAGAAGAAATAGAAGTAACATCGGAATATAATACCTATGATTCACACACATCTTACTCTACGGAAGCCTCTACGACGTATGAGGTAACAACGGCAGCGGGAACCGAAGATGAACTTCCGGTTGTAACGACCGAGGAACAGAAGCCGATCGTAACCGAAGAGCCGTCAACGGAAGAAAAGACGACAGAAGAGAAGACAACCGAGGAGGAGACAACCGAAGAGAAGACGACTGAGGAAAAGACGACGGAAGAACGTACGACCGAGGAAAAGACAACCGAAGAAAAGACGACAGAAGAGCGTACAACGGAAGAGAAAACGACGGAAGAGAAGACAACGGAGGCTACGACAGAAGCTACAACGGATCCATCCACAAAAGCAGATCAACCGATCGACCTTCCATTTATTCCGGCAGAATAAGAATATAAATAAAAAGCAGTCCAGTCTGGATGGTGAAGAACAGATCACCGGAGACTGAACTGCTTTTTTAATTGGTATGCTGTTCCAGATATTCCTCTAAACAAAGATGCTTCTGGTACATTTCTGTAGCAGCTTCAACACCAACATAGCGGTAATGCCAGGGTTCATAAGAGATTTCTGTTATATCGGATTTATCTGCCGGATAACGTAGGATGAAGCCGTATTTATAACAGTTTGCCATCAGCCATTGCTGGGTGGCGGTATCTTCCTGGGAGGAATCCAGCTCCTGGTTGCCAATGGAACAGATATCAACGGTAAGGCCGAGCTGGTGTTCGCTGGTACCGGGATAGGCAACCCAGGTAGCAGCAAGGGCTGTAGCATCATCTTCGCTGTAACCCTGCTCCAGATAAGAATTCTTTTTATTTGTATAGAGCCGTTCCTGTGTTTCATTTGTACGGTAGGAAGAGCAGATCAGAGGGTCAAGACCTTCGGCTCTTGCATCGTCCATCATTTTTTGAAGCCCGTCATAAGCACGGCGGTCGATCGACTGATCGTTTCGCAGTTCGACCAGATCAACGGTCCAGTCGGCTGGCAGGGTATGAGACATATTGACCAGTGTCAGCAGCCCGTTGTTTTTTGCTTCTGTTGCGGAGGCAAGCGTTTGTAAAACGGATGCAGTATCAAAGGAAGAATAGCTGCCGGAGGATGCTTTGGTTTTCTCGGTGGAATCTTCGGAGACAGAAACCTGTTCTGTTGTGATGGGCCTGGAGTCTGACTGGGAGACCTGTTCCTGAAGTTTCATTTTTTTTGCCTTTCCTGCAAGGATTACAAGTATCAGTAACAGTATATAGATGATCCCCAGAATTATGACCTTCTTTTTCTTAATTACAGTTCCAAATATATGCAACATGATGTTGGCTCCTTTGTCTTTTGTTTATGTACAGAAGGATACGCCATAGAAGCATACAAAAATTCTCAAAAAAGCATCGTTTTTGCATATTTATCATCTTTCTTTTTTATTTTGCAATGGTATAATGGGGAAGATACATTAGAAAATGATGAGGAATAACTGTGAAGAAAATAGAACATTTAATTACGGTAGTCTATCCGGGCTCCATTGCAGAAGAGATGGAAATAGAACCGGGTGATTATCTGCTTGCAATCAACGATAAAGAAATAAAAGATGTATTTGATTATCGTTATATGATCAAAGATGAATATATAGAGGTGTTGATCCGTAAATCATATGGAGAAGAATGGCTGCTTGAGATCGAGAAGGATTATGATGATGATCTTGGGATGGAGTTTGAAAACGGTCTTATGAGCGATTATCGTTCCTGTACCAATAAATGCATGTTCTGTTTTATTGATCAGATGCCGCCGGGGATGAGAGAGACACTTTATTTTAAGGATGATGATTCCCGGTTGTCTTTTTTGCAGGGCAATTATATCACGCTTACAAATATGACAGATGAGGATGTGGATCGTATCATCAAGATGCAGCTTGCACCGATCAATATATCGGTTCAGACGACCAATCCGGAGCTTCGCTGCAAGATGTTGCATAATCGTTTTGCAGGTGACCGGCTGAAATATCTGGATCGTCTTTTTGAAGGGCATGTAGAGATGAATGGGCAGATCGTTCTCTGCAAGCGTGTAAATGACGGGGCAGAGTTGGAACGGAGTATCCGGGATCTTGGAAAGTATCTGCCATTTATGCGGAGTGTATCCGTTGTTCCTGCCGGACTTACGAAATTCCGAAAAGGTTTGTACCCATTAGAATTATTTACGAAGGAAGAAGCGGGACAGGTTATCGATCTGATCGAGAGTTATCAGAAAAAATTCTATGAAAGGTATTCGCTTCATTTTATTCATGCAAGTGATGAGTGGTATATAACGGCCGGACGGGAATTTCCGGAAGCAGAACGCTATGATGGTTATATCCAGCTTGAAAATGGCGTTGGAATGATGCGATTGTTTTTAGAGGAATTTGATGAAGCCTATCAGGAGCTGCTGGCTTCACCGGAATATCAGGAACAGAAAGAAACATTCCGCCGTACGATCTGTATGGCAACCGGAAAACTGACATATAGTACGATTGTAGACTTTGCAGCAAGGCTGATGCAGGCATATCCAAGACTTACGATCCGTGTATATTGCATCCGGAATGACTTCTTTGGAGAAACAATCACAGTATCCGGACTGATTACAGGCATTGATCTGACGACCCAGTTAAAAGAGCGGCAGGCAGCAGGAGATGATCTGGGAGAAGCGCTGCTCATTCCATCGAATATGCTGCGAATGGGAGAACAGGTATTTTTAGATGATATGACAGTTGCACAGGTAGAGAAGCAGTTGGGCTTAAAGGTGGTACCGATCGAATCCGGAGGTGCAGATTTTATACAGGCAGTCATCGATCCTTCCTATTCGATGGATCGAAACAATGAAACCGTTGGATATATTCAGGCATTTGATAATACAGAAGAGTAAAAAAGATGCTCTTTTTGGGTAATTGTAATTTCATTCTATAGTGGTACAATGTGAGCAAAAATTTTGGTACAGAAATATCAGAGAAAATGAATGGAGGATACGTATGAAACAGTTAATGCTCAAACCAACGATTTATAAGTATGACACATGTAAGAAATTTGCTGATGAATTCCATATCGAAAAAGGTGATCTGGTAATTACAAATGAATATATCTATGAACCGTTTTTTGGAAAGATGGATCTGGAATGTGATGTTATCTTTCAGGAAAAATATGGTGCAGGTGAGCCTTCAGATGATATGGCGGAGGCAATTTATAAGGATATAAAGGGTGAACATAAAAGAATTATAGCAATCGGTGGAGGAACGGTAATTGATATTTCAAAGCTGTTTGCATTAAAGTATGTATCCCCGATTCTTGATCTGTATGATGGCAAGCTTCCGATAGAAAAAGATAAAGAACTGGTACTGGTCCCAACTACCTGTGGAACCGGTTCAGAGGTAACAAATATAGCGATCCTTGCATTAAACAGCAGGGGAACGAAAAAGGGACTGGCAGTCGATGAGATGTATGGAGATTCTGCGGTCCTGATACCGGAGCTGTTAAAGGGGCTTCCGTTCCGCTTCTTTGCAACCAGTTCGATCGATGCACTTGTCCATGCAGTAGAGTCCAGTTTGTCTCCGAAAGGAAATGAATATACACGTATGTTTGGCTATAAGGCGATCGATATGATCCTTCATGGATATATGGAGATCCGTGAGAAAGGACCGGAGGCCAGAATTCCATTGTTAGACCGTTTCCTTGTAGCTTCAAACTACGCCGGAATCGCATTTGGCAATGCTGGCTGTGCGGCAGTACATGCCTTAAGCTATCCACTTGGAGCAACCTATCATGTTGCACATGGAGAATCGAACTATGCCATGTTTACCAGAGTCATGAAGAATTATATGGAGATCAGGCAGGATGGAGAAATTGCAAAATTAAATGCATTTATTGCAGATATCCTTGGCTGCGATGTTGAAAATGTCTATGAATCTCTGGAGGATCTTTTAAATATTCTGATTCCAAAGAAAGCATTGCATGAATATGGGGTAACGGAGCAGGATCTTGTCGAATTTACCGATTCCGTTATGACGAATCAGGGTCGTCTGATGGCGAATAACTTCGTGGAACTTGACCGGGACAGAGTTTACAAGATATATAAAGAACTCTTTTAATCCGGACGGAGCCTTTTCGGATATAGAAAAAAAGAAAGATGGAACATCATCTTCTTTTTATTACCCAGATCAGACATAATTCTACGGAGTTTTGCTTGTAAAATGTCGAGACGGTACAAAATTGTTCCTCAGAGGCGAAAAGCTGTCGCAACTTGCGGAGAGAAGCATATTCCAAAGCAGGTATCATAGAGATATAATGTTGTCCAAGGCAGAAGAGCAGGAGGGACATTATGAATTATGTAAAAATAATGATAGTAAAGCGCGACAAAAGAGAAGTGGAACAGCTTGTATCTATCGTGAAGTCGATTCCGGGGTATGAGATTTCGGGGATATGTGACAGTGGACAGGAAGCCGTGAAGAAGATTCTGGAACGGGAACCGGATGTTGTGATCATGGATGAGGTTTTGCCGGGCAAAGATATCCTGGAGATAACAGAAGAGATCATGCACTATAAGAATCTGAAGAATACAAGGATTCTTCTGTGTGGATCGAAAACACATAAAGAATATCTTGACTTCATCTACTATAAGATTGCAGACCGCCTTGTATTGCGAATTCTTGATGTGCCATATGATGAACGAAAGATCCGGGAGATCATTGAGGATGTTATGAAGGCTAAAAGAAATGATAATTATCAGAAATTGGTGGAAACAGGTTCGGATGGAACCATGCTGGAAGCCGTAGTGACTGATATCATACATGAGATTGGCGTTCCTGCACATATAAAAGGATATCAGTATCTTCGCAGTGCGATCCTGATGGCAGTTCACGATATGGACATCCTGAATTCAATTACAAAGCAGTTGTACCCATCGATTGCAGAGGAATATGGAACGACAGCCTCCAGAGTGGAACGTGCGATCCGTCATGCAATCGAGGTTGCCTGGGGCAGAGGCAGTATGGATACGATCAATGAATTATTTGGATATACGATCCATGCGGGAAAGGGCAAACCGACAAATTCGGAATTTATTGCATTGATTGCAGACAAAATTCGACTGGATAATCGCAGTATGCTTCAGAAAACGGAGTATTCCCTGCAAAGTATTTCTTAGAAATATGGTGCATTCCATCAGGTGACGACGAAATATGTCGAAAAATGGATAAAAATTCACTTATCAGAGGGGGTTCTGTGAACCTGGTAAGTTCTTGACATTTGTCGAAATCACAAATATACTTTAGAAACAGTCGATTTTTCAAACAAAAAAGATTAAGGGGGATTGAATAATGAACAATCAAGAAATCAGTATTATTATTGCTGATAGCGACTGTGAATTAATAGCACGTCAGCTTACAGCAGCGAACACAAGAACAGGGATGAGGGTTCTTGATAAGGTAAGTGATGGGGAGAGTGCGATCGAATCAATAAAAAAATATCAGCCAGATGTTGTACTTTTAGATATCTGTCTTCCGGTTCTGGATGGATTAGGGGTAATGGAACAGATCCGGGAATCAGGCGAATGCCCAGATACATTATTTGTCATTGTAACATCGGTTGGTTCGCAGAGACTGATACGGTGCGCGTTCGAACTGGGGGCATCTTTTTATGTATTGAAACCATATAATTCTGAGCAGCTCATTGCAAGAATTCATCAGATTTACAACAGAAGAAAAGAGGTACAGACTGAGATCTCAAAAGATCTGATCTGCATCCAGAATAGAGAGGAATTGTCTGGTGCAGCGAATAATATTGAGAGTGATGTAACGGATATTATCAGGGATATAGGAATTCCGGCTAATATAAAGGGTTATCAATATATTCGTGAAGGAATCATTATGGCAGTAAACGATGTCAATATGTTGAATTACATAACGAAGCTTTTATATCCGACGATTGCAAAGAAATATAAAACGACATCATCCAGCGTAGAACGTGCGATTCGTCATGCGATCGAGGTTGCATGGAGCAGAGGACAGATCGATGTGATCAATGATATTTTTGGATATACGGTGAATGCTGGTAAAGGAAAACCAACGAATTCAGAATTTATTGCACTGATCGCAGATAAGCTCCGAATCGAATATCGAAAAAGAGCATGATGTGTATAAAAAGTTCCTTGTTTGTTGACGTATAATGAGAGAAACGTGTATAATAGATAAGGTGCTGAAATAAAAGATGGAAATCCCGTATAAGACAGGGATCCTAATAAATAAAAAACAAAACAGAGCGCCATGGGGGCTCTGTTTTTTGCTGTAAAGGAAGAAGAAATGATAGAAACAGTAGCGTCAGCAGATATGCTGATCGATGAGGTAATGCGGGTAAAGAAAAATCGTCTGGCTCCCGATTTTGCCACAGGAAAAGAAAAAAGATTAAGTATTGTATCCGGTGTACATGGAGATGAAGTGGCAGGACAGTATATCTGCTATGAGGTGATCCGACGGATCAAAAAGGATTTTGATAAATTAAAAGGAATCGTGGACATATATCCGTTTATTAATCCAATGGGCTTAGAAGCACAGGTGAGAGATGTTCCCGTGTTTGATATTGATATGAACACATTGTTTCCGGGTTCTACAGAAGGAACGGTCGGGGAGTATACGGCGGCACTTGTGCTGCAGGATATTAAAGGTTCGGATATCTGCGTCGATCTGCATTCCAGCAGCGTATATTTGAAAGAATTACCACAGGTACGGGTGAATTCGGATATTGCCGATGATATTCTTCCGTATGCTGCCAGAATGAATACGGATGTTGTATGGGTGCATCCATCCTCTACCGTTATGGAAGGAAGCCTTGCATACTCGTTAAATGAGATTGGAGTAAAGAGTATGGTCGTAGAATCAGGTGTTGCACTTATGATCGATTATGACTATGCGGATCAGATCGTTGAAGGATTATTTTCATTGATGGAATATATGGGGATCTGGGACGGCTGCGCATATAATACACATATGCCGAAGATTGCCCGAGATACGGATGTTTCTTTTGTGAATGCAGAGAGCAGTGGTATCTTTATACCAAAGGTAAAGCACTCAGGCGTAGTCGAAAAGGGAGATGTGATCGGACAGATCGTAAATGTACTGACCGGTTCTGTCGAAGAGACGATCCTGTCACCAAGAAGAGGCGTGGTATTCTCACTTCGTGCTTATCCGGTGATCGAGGAAGGCTCGCTGGTTGCCAGAATATTTGGAGGTGTGACAAATAATGCGTAAAGAGATCATATATACGATGAACACCGCCTATCGTGGAGAATATTCCATTAAAGGCTTCAGCTTCGGAACAGGAGAAAAGGCGGCATGTATCATGGGCGCTATGCGCGGAAATGAATTCCAGCAGTTATACATCTGCTCCCTGCTGTCAAAAAAATTAAGTGAACTTGAGACAAGAGGAGCAATCGTATCGGGAAAACAGATACTGCTGATTCCATCCTTAAATTACAGTTCCTTTAATGTCGGTAAGAAATACTGGATCTCTGATAATTCTGATGTGAACCGTGCTTTTCCGGGAAATCCGGAAGGACAGGCGACCAGCAGGATAGCGGCAGCGGTTATGGATCATGTAAAAGATTATGCGTATGGAATACAGTTTGCAAGCTTTTATATGGATGGAGAATTTATCCCGCATGTCAGAATGATGGAGACGGGAAAGCAGAGTACCAGTCTGGCCAATCTGTTTGGTCTTCCTTATGTTCTGACAGCAGAACCGAGGGCATATGATAAGGCAACTTTAAATTATAACTGGCAGATCGGAGGAACCGAGGCGTTTTCCGTGTATTCCGGTGTGACGGAGAAGATTGACGGTGAGAGTGCAGCACATGCGGTTTCAGCGGTACTCCGATTCCTGACCAGAATGGGAATCATCCGGTACAACTGTCATGCAGGTTATATATCGACTGTTCTTGATGAGGAGGAACTGCTGTCTGTAAAGTCAGATAAATCCGGTGGTTTTTTAAAGCGGTTTGTAAGTCCGGGAGATGAAGTGGTTCGGGGAAATGTTATTGCAAATGTTATAAATCCGATGACCGGAGAGATCGCAGCCGATATTTACGCACCGACAGATGGAATTATTTTCTATGCGCAGAATGCACCGATGATCTATCAGAATTCAGTGGTATTCAAGCTTATCCGCAGACTGCACAATTAAAGATGGCTGTTTTGAGGTTTATTCGGTAAACAGCAACAATTTAAAAAGAAAAGCTGAAAAAAGCTATTCAATGAATTTCAAAAGTGGTATCATAGGCGTTGTGAAACGCTTGTAATAATATGAATTCCCGAAATATGGGAAAAAACATATGATAAAAATGGAGGTTTTTATGAGCACAGTTAAGAGAGTTTATGTTGAAAAGAAGCCTGACTATGCAGTTAAGGCAAAGGAACTTCATGACGAGATCAAGAACTATCTGAATATCGATGCCGAGTATGTAAGAGTACTGGTTCGTTACGATATTGAGAATCTGTCTGAAGAAACATACAAAAAAGCACTGGTTACAGTATTTTCAGAGCCACCGATCGATATGATCTACGAGGGAGATAATCTTCCAATGGCAGATACAGATAAGGTATTTTCTGTTGAGTTCCTTCCGGGACAGTTCGATCAGAGAGCAGATTCAGCAGAACAGTGTGTTAAGCTTTTAAATGAAGATGAAGATCCTATCATAAAGACAGCCACAACATATATTTTATCCGGTAATGTAACGGATGAGCAGTTAAAAGCAGTTATGGAATACTGTATCAACCCGGTAGATTCCAGAGCCTGTGGTATGGAGATCCCTGAGACACTTGTTACCGAGTATGATGAACCGGCCGATGTTATTATCTTTGATGGTTTTAAGGATATGGCTGAGGACAAGTTAAAGGAGTTATATGATTCCCTCGGACTTGCGATGACATTTAAGGATTTCCTTCATATCCAGAAGTATTTCAAGGGTGAAGAGAAGCGTGATCCATCTATGACAGAGATCCGTGTGCTGGATACATACTGGTCTGATCATTGCCGTCATACCACATTCTCAACAGAGCTTACAAATGTTGAATTTGATGATGGTGATTATAAGGATATGCTTGAGAAGACATTTGATGCTTACCGGGCAGAGATGAAAGAAATGTATAAGGACAGAGATGATAAGTTCATCTGTCTGATGGATATAGCCCTTATGGGTATGAAGCAGTTAAAGGCAGCAGGCAAATTAGACGATATGGAAGTATCCGATGAGATCAATGCCTGCAGTATCATCGTTCCTGTAGAAGTAGACGGTGAGACAGAGGAATGGCTCGTATTCTTCAAGAATGAGACACATAACCACCCAACTGAGATCGAACCGTTTGGTGGTGCTGCTACTTGTCTTGGTGGTGCGATCCGTGATCCGTTGTCAGGTAGAGGATATGTATATCAGGCTATGCGAGTAACCGGAGCAGCAGATCCTACAAAGTCTTTAAAGGATACTCTTCCTGGAAAGCTTCCACAGAGAAAGATCGTTACGACCGCAGCAGCAGGTTACAGCTCATATGGTAACCAGATCGGTCTTGCAACAGGACTTGTAAATGAAATATATCATCCGGATTATGTAGCAAAGAGAATGGAGATCGGAGCAGTTATGGGTGCAGCTCCAAGACGTGCGGTAAAACGTCTGAATTCTGATCCGGGAGATAAGATCATCCTTCTCGGCGGACGTACCGGTCGTGACGGTTGTGGTGGAGCAACCGGATCATCCAAGGCACATAACAGCCAGTCTCTTGAGACCTGTGGTGCAGAAGTACAGAAGGGTAATCCTCCAACAGAGAGAAAGATCCAGCGACTGTTCAGAAGAGAAGAAGTTGCTTCTATCATAAAGAAATGTAATGACTTTGGTGCCGGCGGTGTATCCGTAGCGATCGGAGAACTTGCACCTGGTCTGGTTGTAGATCTGGACAAGGTTCCAAAGAAATATGCAGGTCTGGATGGAACAGAGCTTGCTATTTCAGAATCTCAGGAGCGTATGGCTATCGTAGTAGATCCAAAAGATGTAGATACGATGCTTAAGTATGCGGATGAAGAGAATCTGGAAGCCGTTGTTGTAGCAGAAGTAACAGAAGAACCAAGACTGGTTCTGACATGGAGAGGAAAAGAGATCGTAAATATCTCCCGTGCATTCCTTGATACAAACGGCGCACATCAGGAAACAGATGTTAAGGTAGAGATTCCTGCAAAGGCAGATAATTATTTCGATTCTGTAAAAGAACCGGAAGATGTAAAGAAAGCATGGATCGACACATTATCAGATCTGAATGTATGTTCACAGAAGGGTCTTGTTGAGATGTTCGACAGCTCAATCGGAGCAGGCACAGTAACGATGCCATATGGTGGAAAGTATCAGCTTACACCGACACAGACAATGATCGCAAAGCTTCCTGTTATGAAGGGTAAGACCGATACGATCACAATGATGAGTTATGGATTTGATCCATATCTGTCAAGCTGGAGCCCATATCATGGTTCTGTATATGCAGTTGTAACATCTGCAGCAAAGATCGCAGCAGCTGGTGGTGATGTTTCAAAGATCCGTCTGACCTTCCAGGAGTATTTCAAGAGACTCGGAACAGATCCATACAGATGGGGTCAGCCATTTGCAGCCCTGCTTGGTGCATATGATGTTCAGGTCGGACTTGGACTTCCATCTATCGGGGGTAAAGACAGTATGTCAGGAACCTTCAATGATATCGATGTTCCTCCGACACTGGTTTCCTTTGCAGTTGATGTTGCAAGTTACATGAACGTAGTAACACCGGAGCTTAAGAAAGCAGGCAATGTGCTTGTTAAGCTTGATATAGAAAAAGATGAAAATGATATCCCGGTATATCAGAATGTACTTGCCATGTACGATCTGTTACATCAGGCAATCCTTGCAGACAAGGTAGAATCTGCTTACGCTGTAGGATTTGGTGGTATGATCGAAGCTGTCAGCAAGATGGCATTTGGTAATAAACTGGGTGTAGATATTGATACCTGTATTACAAAGAGAGAACTGGTTTCCAAGGATTATGGTTCAATCATCCTTGAAGTGAAGCCGGAGAATGTAAATACACTTGGTATTCCGGTTAAGAAGATCGGTACTGTAAATAACAGTGCAGCATTCACCTATGGTGATGTAACAGTTACAATGGATGAAGCACTTGCTGCATGGACAAAGACACTGGAGAAGGTATTCCCGACAGAGTCAGGTGTAGAACAGAAGAAGATCGAGACCGGTCTTTTTGATGCAAAGACCGTATATACAGCAAAGAATAAGGTTGCAAAGCCAAAGGTATTCATTCCTGTATTCCCGGGTACAAACTGTGAATATGATTCTGCAAAGGCATTTGAACGTGCAGGTGCAGAGGTTGAGACGATCGTATTCCGCAACATGACAGCACAGGGCATTCGTGATTCTGTAGATGCATTTACAAAGGCAATCAGCCAGTCACAGATCATCATGTTCCCGGGTGGATTCTCCGCAGGTGATGAACCGGATGGTTCCGGTAAGTTCATCGCAACAGCATTCCGTAATGCGAAGATCGCAGATGAGGTTATGAAGCTGTTACAGCAGAGAGATGGTCTTGCACTTGGTATCTGTAACGGATTCCAGGCACTGATCAAGCTCGGACTGGTTCCTTACGGTGAGATCCGTCCACAGACAGATGATTCACCTACATTGACGATCAACAGCATCGGCCGTCATCAGTCCAAGATGGTTTATACCAAGGTGGTAACAAACAAGTCCCCATGGTTAAAGGAAGCTGAACTTGGTGGTGTATACACAATCCCAATCTCACATGGTGAGGGAAGATTTGTTGCAAGCAAGGAATGGTGCGAGAAGCTGTTTGAAAATGGTCAGGTTGCAACACAGTATGTTGATATGAATGGTAACCCGACAATGGATGAGTACTACAATGTCAATGGTTCTTACTATGCGATCGAAGGTATCACAAGCCCAGATGGTCGTGTACTTGGTAAGATGGGACATTCAGAGCGTACCGGTCGTGCGGTTGCAGTCAATATCTATGGCGACCAGAACCAGAAGATTTTTGAAAGTGGTGTAGATTACTTCAAGTAAGAGAATAATAGATCATAAATAAAAGCCCGCATGATAGGATTGAGGCATAACCGTTTGGTGGCTGAGAGAGGATTATGCGGGCTTTATTATTTATCAAAGCCCATATAAGCGGATGATTTTGACAAGTGCTATGGCAATCGGAAAATGGGAAAAGGTTTCTCATGGGTTCTGAGATAAATATAAAGGAGTCAGGGACTATGGATTTAAAAGAGAAAGGGTACAACAGAAGAGAACGAATGGAATGGCTGGTTATAATGCTGGTTGTCAGTCTGCTGTGCATGATACCATGTATGGGGAAACTGCTTCCGCAGGGAGACGATATGACTTTTCATATTCTGAGAATAGAAAGTGTTTATCATGCAATAAAGACCGGACAGGGTTTCCCTGCATATATTTATGATAAACTGCTGGAGGGGTATGGTTATGGAGCAGGAATCTTTTATCCGGATATCCTGCTGCTTCCTGCAATCCTGCTTCGTTTTATGGGACTGTCACCGGCAGGAGCCATGAAGGGATATATTTTCCTGTTGCTGTTACTGACCTGTTATACATCATACCGGGCAGGAAAAGTAATTGGAAAAAGTCATTTTGTGGGGCTTGTTACGATGGTATTGTATACAATGGGACATTATCATTTGGAAGATATATACAGACGGTCGGCAATGGGAGAAGTTGTCGCTATGGCATTCATTCCTCTGGTATTTCTGGCATTGTATGATTATACAGAACGGGAAGAACGGAGAAAAGGGTTGTTATGTCTGGTATTTTCCGGTTTGCTGCTCTGTCACACGATCAGCTTCGTGTTATGTGTTGGAATCGCTGTGGTATGGGTGCTGATCCGTATCCGAAAGGTATGGGATAAAAAGCATATTCTGGGCGTGCTGGCTGAGATTTTAGGTTGTGTACTGCTGACTGCATTTTACTGGATTCCGGTATTGGAACAATTTGCGGATGGAACATTTTATGTCAGTACGAATCCGGCATTTGAGACACAGGATGAGATGATGACGATGCTTGGTATTGTAAGTGGAAGACTGTCAGTTTCCTTTGCAGAGCTTGGTATTTTCCTGTTACTGGTAATGCTTGGACTACGGTCACAGATAAAAAATAAAAAGGCAATTCTGTGCCTTTGCCTTGCAGTTGGTTTGTTACTCATAGAAACACGGTTGTTCCCAT
Organism: Clostridium sp. AM46-21; assembly: GCF_003480025.1. Classification (NCBI taxonomy): domain Bacteria; kingdom Bacillati; phylum Bacillota; class Clostridia; order Eubacteriales; family Clostridiaceae; genus Clostridium; species Clostridium sp. AM46-21. The sequence goes on along the minus strand of NZ_QUIB01000009.1, from coordinate 71,880 downwards.
GGAAATTATTAGATAAAACACCGCTTATCAGTCTGCAGTTTCCATGGAGACTGAATATGTTCACAGAATTTTTTGTAGCATTTGGAATCGGAAACCAGTTATATGTATTATACAGACACAGTCTTTTATCCGAGAAAAACTGCAAACTGTGTTTTGTGCTCTGCGTATTGGCCGGTGTCTTTAATCTGAGTGTCGTATGGCAGGTGGAGATCCTCGGCACATGGATTATTCATATGACTATATCGAGACACCAGCAAATACAAATGAGATCGGCTTTTGTGAATGGCTGCCATCAGAAGCGGACAGAGGACAGACAGTGTTCAGTGATAACAGTGGAACGATATGGTTGTATGGAGAGAATGAGAAGACGGAGACAGGTGAATATCATTCAGATGGAAGCTATTCCTTTGATGTAAATGGTACTTATGACAGTTGTGTTGTTCCGAAATATTACTACAAAGGATATGAAGCAACTGTAGCCGATCCGGCCGGCAGTCAGGAACTGCTTCCGGTTTCCAAAGATCCGGATACCGGACTGGTCAGACTGGAACTGAATGGGAAAAGCGGAACGATTTGTGTCTGGTACGGAAAAACCACAATGCAGACAGTATCGAAATGGATATCTCTGCTTAGTCTGTTGCTTATCGTTGCTTTTGGTGTGATCCAGTTCCTTACAAAGTATAAAAGTGGACGGGAAAATACAGACACACAATACATCTGATTTTGTGGAATGCATTAAGTGATGAAATCACGAAATATTACAATAATCTAAAAAAGTACATAACGCTTTTGACTGGTGTCGGTTTTGCAGATAGGCGAAGCCGACACTTCTTTTGGAATAGGTGTTGGAAGGGGGATTTCTACGATACGTCCATCCTTCAGGTAGCTTTCAGAGAATTCCCGGACAACACTGGCGATTCCCATACCGATCGCTGCGAAGTCAAGCAGGAGATCCATGTTATTGATCTCAAGAAGCTGGTTACAGTGGAATGAATGTTTATTCAGATAGTTATCGACATGGGTTCTGGTTACATTTGCCTCCTCTAACATCATAAGTGTAGAGTGGCGGAAGATATCCCGGATATGATCTTCGGTCAGGACTTCAGAATCCGAAACGGACTGCTGTACATTCATAAGCGGGATCAGGTTCCCTATGATCGAGCCGGAAAATATCGGATAGCTGGCAGCTTCCGGTTGTGTATCGGCGGTTTCTTCGCCTGCTTCCAGACCGGCTTCTGTTTCCCGGTATGGAAAATTATCGATATAATCACTATTTGCCACGAAAATATCATGGATGGAGCGTATATGGGAATAAGTGATATTTTTAGGTAGTTCCGTTTCGCAGATCAGACCGATGTCGATTTCTTCATTTTTTAAGAGTCGGATCGTATTTTTGGTAGAGTGGCAGTCGATGCTGACCTTGATATTCGGGTTATCTTTGATGAAGGGCTTCAAGTAGTCCAAAAGGATATGCTTGCAGAGAGAGGTGCTGACACCGATACGGATATGACCAATCCCAAGTTCGTTGTATTTTTTCAGACTTTCTTCTCCCTTTACAATGTTATCCAGAGCACGTTCGATATAGTCATACAGGATCGTTCCTTCTTCGGTCAGGGCAACGCCCCTGGAATTGCGGACAAAGAGTGCAATCCCTATGCTTTCTTCCAGATTGCTGATCGCCTTGCTGACTGCGGGCTGGCTGATATAAAGCTGGTTTGCGGCACGGCTGATGCTGCCAGTCTTTGCAACCATGTAAAACACATTATAATAATTCAGATTATTGATCATGGCGTCCCTCCGATATATAAATACAAGTTATACAATGTATTACTATTATATATTGTAATTATACCAGCCGGTGTGGTAAAATCAATAAAAATATTCAATAACAAAATGCGTGAAATAGCGACAGTTATTTACAAAATAAGATTTAGGATCAGGAGGACAAAGCACATGGGTATGACAATGACTCAGAAGATTTTAGCTGCACATGCAGGACTTGACAGCGTGGAAGCCGGACAGTTGATTGAGGCAGATTTGGACCTTGTACTTGGAAATGATGTTACAACACCTGTAGCAATTCATGAGATGGACAAATTCAATAAGAAAGAAGTATTTGATAAGAATAAGATTGCACTTGTAATGGATCACTTTACACCGAATAAGGATATTAAGAGTGCAGAGCATTGTAAATGTGTCAGAGAATTCTCGGCAGAGAACCAGATCAAGAATTTCTTTGATGTAGGTTCTATGGGTATTGAGCACGCTCTGTTACCGGAGCAGGGACTGATCGTTGCAGGCGAGACCTGTATCGGTGCAGATTCTCATACATGTACATATGGTGCACTTGGTGCATTTTCAACCGGTGTTGGAAGTACTGATATGGCAGCCGGTATGGTGACAGGCAAAGCATGGTTTAAGGTACCATCTGCGATCAAGTTTAATATTGTAGGAGAGAAAGCACCTTGGGTCAGCGGTAAGGATGTTATCCTTCACATCATTGGTATGATCGGTGTAGACGGCGCATTATACAAATCTATGGAATTTGTTGGTGACGGTATTAAGAACCTGACCATGGATGATCGTTTTACTATCGCAAATATGGCAATCGAAGCAGGTGCCAAGAACGGAATCTTTCCGGTGGATGAATTAACAGAAGCATACATGAAGGAACATTCCACAAAGGCTTACAAGAAGTATGAAGCAGATGCAGATGCAGTTTATGATGAAGAGTATACGATTGATCTTTCTACACTTCGTCCAACAGTTGCATTTCCACATCTGCCGGAGAATACAAAGACAATTGATGAAGTTGGCGATATCAAGATCGATCAGGTTGTGATCGGATCCTGTACAAATGGACGTATTTCCGATATGCGTATTGCAGCAGATATCATCAAGGGCAGACAGGTAGCACAGGGTGTTCGTGTCATCGTGATCCCCGGAACACAGGAAGTATACTTACAGTGTATCGAAGAAGGACTCATGACGATATTTGTAAAGGCAGGCGCTGTAGTTTCCACTCCTACCTGTGGACCATGTCTTGGTGGACATATGGGTGTTATGGCAGCAGGAGAAAAAGCCGTATCCACAACCAACCGTAACTTTGTAGGACGTATGGGTCATGTTGATTCAGAAGTATATCTGGCAAGCCCGGCTGTTGCAGCAGCATCAGCGATCACAGGCAAGATCAGCAGTCCGGAAGAACTTGGATTATAATTAAGGAGGGTACGCAGAATGAAAGCATATGGTACAGTACACAAATATGGTGACAACGTAGATACAGATGTTATTATCCCTGCAAGATATCTGAATTCATCAGATCCTGCGGAGCTGCAAAACACTGTATGGAAGACATAGATAAGGAATTTGTAAACAACGTAAAAGCAGGAGATATCATTGTGGCAAAGAAGAACTTTGGCTGTGGTTCCTCCAGAGAGCATGCACCGATCGCGATTAAAGCATCCGGTGTAAGCTGTGTTATCGCAGATACATTTGCAAGAATTTTCTATCGTAACTCGATCAATATCGGACTTCCGATCATTGAGTGCCCGGAAGCAGCAGAAGGTATCGAGGACGGTGATGAAGTAGAGATCAATTTTGACAGTGGTATCATCTACGATAAGACAAAGGATACCCGGTATAAGGGGCAGGCATTTCCTCCATTCATGCAGGAGATCATTAAGAATGAAGGCCTGATTAACTACATTAACAACAAGTAATGCACATTTGAATAACTCTATGCTATGCAAGCTTGCTTGCATACAGCATAGGAGTTATTCAAATGTATAGTGCGCAGCACAAACCGAGCCGAAAGGCGAGGTTGCATTACTTGGTAAAGAAAAGGCATATGCCAATAACTCTATGCTATGCAAGCTTGCTTACATATAGCATAGAAGTTATTCAAATGTATAGTGCGCAGCACAAACCGAGCCGAAAGGCGAGGTTGCATTACTTGGTAAAGAAAGGCAGGAATAAAAGATGAAATTTAATTTAGCAGTGATCAAGGGTGACGGTATTGGCCCTGAGATCGTAACAGAAGCAATGAGGTTCTGGATAAAGTTGGTGAAGTATATGGTCATACATTTGATTATGAGCAGATCCTGATGGGTGGATGCTCGATCGACGCAACCGGAGTGCCGCTTACAGATGAGGCAGTAGCAGTAGCAAAATCAAAGGATGCCGTATTGTTAGGTTCCATTGGTGGAAATACTTCTACCTCGCCATGGTATAAGCTTCCTCCAAATTTAAGACCGGAAGCAGGACTTCTTAAGATCCGTAAGGAGCTTGGATTATTTGCAAACTTAAGACCGGCAAATCTTTATGAGGAGTTAAAGAGTGCCTGTCCGTTAAAGGAAGAGATCGCAGATCGTGGATTTGACATGATGATCATGCGTGAACTGACAGGTGGCCTGTATTTTGGAGCAAGAAGTACAGAGGAGATCGATGGTGTGTTAACTGCACATGATAACCTTGTATATAATGAGAATGAGATCCATCGTATTGCGATTAAGGGTTTTGATATCGCAATGAAGAGAAGAAAGAAAGTTACATCTGTAGATAAGGCAAATGTTCTGGATTCTTCCAGATTATGGAGAAAGATCGTAGAAGAAGTGGCAAAGGATTATCCGGAAGTAAGCTACGAGCATATGTTAGTTGATAACTGTGCAATGCAGCTTGTAAAGGATCCTGCACAGTTTGATGTTGTATTAACAGAGAATATGTTCGGTGACATCCTTTCCGATGAGGCATCCATGATCACAGGTTCGATCGGTATGCTTCCGTCTGCATCCTTAAATGAGACGAAGTTTGGTATGTATGAGCCAAGCGGCGGATCAGCACCGGATATTGCAGGACAGAACAAGGCCAATCCTATCGCAACGATCCTGTCGGCAGCTATGATGCTTCGCTTCACATTTGACTTGGATAAGGAAGCAGATGCAGTAGAGCAGGCTGTAAAACAGGTACTGGTAGATGGTTACAGAACATGTGATATCATTTCGGAAGGAATGACACCGGTAAGCTGTTCTGAAATGGGAGATTTAATTGCAGAACGCATAAAATAAAGGAGAGTATAGAGATGAAGAGTGATAATGTAAAAGTCGGAATGCAGCAGGCGCCACATCGTTCCCTGTTTAATGCACTCGGTATGACAAAGGAAGAAATGGAACGTCCGCTGGTAGGTATCGTATGTTCTTACAATGAGATCGTTCCGGGACATATGAATCTGGATAAGATCGCACAGGCAGTTAAGATGGGAGTTGCTATGGCTGGTGGTACACCTGTCATGTTCCCGGCAATTGCAGTCTGTGATGGTATCGCTATGGGACATATCGGTATGAAATATTCATTAGTAACCAGAGATCTGATCGCTGATTCTACAGAAGCAATGGCAACTGCACATCAGTTTGATGCACTGGTTATGATCCCGAACTGTGATAAGAATGTACCTGGTCTGTTAATGGCTGCAGCAAGAGTAAATGTACCTACCGTATTTGTATCCGGTGGCCCAATGCTTGCAGGTCATGTAAAAGGTCATAAGACCAGTCTTTCCAGTATGTTTGAGGCTGTTGGTTCTTATTCGGCAGGAACCATGACAGCAGAAGATGTAAATGAATTTGAATGTAAGGCATGTCCTACCTGCGGTTCCTGTTCCGGTATGTATACAGCGAATTCCATGAACTGCTTAACAGAAGCACTTGGTATGGGACTTCCTGGAAACGGAACGATACCTGCGGTGTATTCTGAGCGTCTGAAGCTTGCAAAGCATGCAGGTATGGCTGTTATGGATATGTACAGAAAGAATATCAGACCAAGAGATATCATTACAAAAGAAGCGATCATCAATGCATTAACCGTTGATATGGCGCTTGGATGTTCTACCAACTCCATGCTTCATATTCCGGCTATCGCACATGAGATCGGGTTTGACTTTGATATTTCCTATGCAAATGAGATCAGTGCCAAGACACCAAACTTATGTCATCTGGCTCCTGCAGGTCCTACTTATATGGAAGATCTGAATGAAGCCGGTGGCGTATACGCTGTTATGAATGAATTAAAATCCGCAGGTCTGTTAAATGAAGACTGTATGACAGTAACCGGTAAGACGATCGGTGAAGCTGTTGACGGCGTAGCAAATAAGAATCCGGAAGTTATCCGTACACTGGATAGTCCATATAGTAAGACCGGTGGTCTTGCAGTATTAAAGGGAAATCTTGCACCGGACGGTTCTGTTGTAAAGCGTTCCGCTGTTGTACCTGAGATGATGGTGCATGAAGGACCTGCAAGAGTATTTGACTGTGAAGAAGATGCGATTGCAGCGATCAAGGGCGGTAAGATCGTACCCGGTGATGTCGTTGTTATCCGTTATGAAGGACCGAAAGGAGGCCCTGGTATGCGTGAGATGTTAAATCCAACATCAGCGATCGCAGGTATGGGACTTGGATCATCAGTAGCCTTGATCACAGACGGAAGATTCTCAGGAGCCAGCCGTGGTGCATCCATCGGACATGTTTCACCGGAAGCAGCAGTTGGTGGTCCGATCGCACTCGTAGAAGAGGGAGATATCATCAAGATTGATATTAACAATACTACGATCACGTTAGATGTACCGGATGATGTGCTTGCACAGAGAAAGGCTGCATGGAAGCCAAGAACACCGAAGGTAACAACCGGTTATCTTGCAAGATATGCCGCTATGGTAACATCAGGAAATCGTGGAGCGATCTTAGAGGTACCAAAGGCTGATAAGTAGAGAGTATTAAAGGAGCAAAAGGAAAATGGCAAAGAAGATATCAGGTTCTGAGATAGTAATTGAATGTTTAAAAGAACAGGGTGTTGATATTGTGTTCGGGTATCCGGGGGGCGCAATCTTAAATGTCTATGATGCCTTATATAAGCATCAGGAAGAGATCACGCATGTACTTACATCACATGAGCAGGGGGCAGCACATGCCGCTGACGGATATGCAAGAGCAACAGGTAAGGTCGGTGTCTGTATGGCTACATCCGGTCCCGGTGCAACAAACCTTGTAACGGGAATTGCAACTGCATATATGGATTCCGTTCCGATGGTTGCGATCACCGCAAATGTCGGAGTAAATATGCTTGGTAAGGACAGCTTTCAGGAGATCGACATTGCAGGTGTTGTAATGCCGATCACAAAGCATAGCTTTATCGTAAAAAATGTAGAAGATCTGGCACCGACGATCCGACGTGCATTTAAGATCGCAAAGAGTGGAAGACCAGGTCCTGTCCTTGTTGATATTACAAAGGATGTTACGGCTGCAGAGGCAGAGTATACATATGAAGAACCGGCAGTGATCGAGCGTAAGACAGATACAATCCGGGAAGAAGATATAAATAAAGTGATCGAGATGATCAAAGTATCCAGAAGACCATATATCATGGCAGGTGGCGGAGTGATCATTTCAGGAGCTTCCGAAGAATTAAAAGAATTTGCCGAGAAGGTAGATGCACCTGTATGTGATACACTTATGGGAAAGGGCGCATATGATGGTACAAGCGAGCGTTATACCGGCATGATCGGAATGCACGGAACCAAGGTATCGAATCTTGGAGTATCCAGATCCGACCTTGTGATCGTGGTAGGAGCACGTTTCTCCGACCGTGTCATTGGAAATGCTTCCAAGTTCGCACCAAATGCAAAGATCATTCATATTGATATCGATGCAGCCGAGATTGATAAGAATATTCCGGCAAATGCAAGCATTGTGGGTGATGCTAAAGAAGTTCTGACGATATTAAACAGTAAACTTCCAACTCAGTCAAATCGTTCCTGGATGGCAGAAATCAAGGATTTAACAGAGAAAAATCCGGTCACATACGACATGGATCACTTAAATGGACCGGCAACTATCAAAAAAATCTATGAAATTACCGAAGGAAATGCTATAATCACTACTGATGTAGGTCAGCACCAGATGTGGGCGGCACAGAATTACACTTATAAGGAGCCAAGAACTTTCCTTTCATCAGGCGGACTTGGTACTATGGGATACGGTGTCGGTGCAGCTATCGGCGCAAAATATGGCAGACCGGATAAGACTGTAGTAAATATCGCAGGAGACGGATGCTTCCGTATGAATATGAACGAGATTGCGACAGCAGCCCGTTATAAAGTACCTATCATTCAGGTGGTATTAAATAATCACGTTCTCGGAATGGTAAGACAGTGGCAGAATCTGTTCTACGGACAGCGGTATTCGAATACAGTATTAGATGATTCTGTTGATTTTGTAGCAGTATCAAAAGCACTTGGGGCAAATGCAAGTAAGATCACATCGATCGAAGAGTTTGAAACAGAGTTTAAGAAGGCATTGACAGCAGATGGTCCGACCGTACTGGATGTTATGATCGATTCCGATGATAAGGTATGGCCTATGGTAGCTCCGGGTGCTGCAATCGACACCTGTTTCACAGACAAAGATCTTGATAATTAAAAATAACAATAATAAAAAAGAAGGAGATAAAAAATGGCAAGAGTATTTAACTTTTCAGCAGGTCCATCCATGCTTCCTGAATCTGTATTAAGAGAAGCAGCAGAAGAAATGCTTGACTACAGAGGAACAGGCATGAGTGTTATGGAGATGAGTCATCGATCGAAAGCATTCGATACGATCATCAAAGAGGCAGAACAGGATCTTCGAGATATCATGGAAATCCCTGATAATTACAAAGTATTATTCTTACAGGGCGGTGCTTCCCAGCAGTTCGCTGCGATACCTATGAACCTTATGAAGAATGGTGTAGCGGATTACATCATCACAGGTCAGTGGGCAAAGAAAGCGTACGAAGAAGCTAAAAAATATGGAAAGGTAAATGCTGTTGCTTCATCAGCAGATAAGACATTCTCCTATATCCCGGATTGTTCTGATCTTCCGATTGATGAGGATGCAGATTATGTATATATCTGTCACAACAATACAATCTATGGAACTACATATCACAAGCTTCCAAATACAAAGGGTAAGATTCTGGTAGCAGATATGTCATCCGACATTCTGTCTCAGCCGGTCAATGTATCTGACTATGGTATGATCTACTTTGGCGTACAGAAGAACGTAGGTCCGGCCGGTGTAGTAGTTGCGATCATCCGTGAAGATCTGATCCGTGATGACGTTATGCCATTTACACCAACCATGTTAAAGTATAAGACACAGGCAGATGCAGATTCTCTTTACAATACACCACCATGCTACGGTATTTATATTTGTGGCAAGGTATTCAAATGGGTAAAAGAGATGGGTGGTCTTGCAGCTATGAAGGAGCACAATGAGAAGAAGGCAGCAATCCTTTACAATTTCTTAGACAGCTCCAAGATGTTTAAGGGAACTGTAGTAAAAGAGGATCGTTCTTTAATGAATGTTCCATTTGTTACAGGTGATGAAGAATTAGATGCCAAGTTCGTAAAGGCTGCAACAGAAGCTGGTTTTGTAAATCTGAAGGGACACAGAACGGTTGGCGGCATGAGAGCATCGATCTACAATGCAATGCCGATCGAAGGTGTTGAGAAGTTAGTAGAATTCATGAAGGATTTCGAAGAGAAGAATTCATAATAAGAGCATTCTGCATGCAGTCCTTTGGGATTGCATGCGGAGGCGGATATAAAGGAGAGTTAAATAAAAATGGCAGTTAAAGTGAATTGTTTAAATCCGATCGCTGCATGTGGCATGAAGCTGTTACCGGATACATATGAAATAACGGATAATTATGCAGACGCAGATGCGGTCCTGGTAAGAAGTGCATCCATGCATGATCTGGAACTTTCAGACAAACTCCTGTGTGTTGCAAGAGCAGGTGCAGGTGTAAATAATATTCCACTTGATAAATGCGCAGAAAAGGGCGTTGTAGTATTCAATACTCCAGGTGCAAATGCAAATGGTGTTAAGGAACTGGTTGTAGCAGGTCTGCTTCTTGCTTCCCGTGATCTGATGGGCGGATACAACTGGGTAAAGGACAATGCTTCTGACGAGAACCTTGCAAAAGCAGTTGAGAAGCAGAAAAAGCAGTATGCAGGTAATGAGATCGCCGGCAAGAAGCTCGGCGTTATCGGTCTTGGTGCGATCGGTGCCAAGGTAGCAAATATCGCAGTCAGACTTGGAATGGAAGTATATGGTTATGATCCGTTTGTATCCGTTGATGCAGCATGGGGCTTATCCAAATACATCAAACATATTACAAATGTAGAAGATATCTATAAGGAATGTGATTATATCACGATCCATGTTCCAGCACTTCCTGCAACAAAGGGAATGTTGAATGCAGATGCATTTGCCATGATGAAGGATGGTGTCAGAATCCTGAACTTTGCAAGAGATGTTCTTGTAAATGATGAAGATATCAAGGCAGCACTTGCAAGCGGCAAGGTAGCAAAATATGTAACAGATTTCCCTAATCCGGCAATCGCAGGTACAGAAAATGTAATTGCATTACCACATCTTGGTGCCTCCACAGAAGAATCTGAAGATAACTGTGCGATCATGGCATGTAAAGAAATCACAGACTTTATGGAGAATGGTAATATCAAGAACTCCGTAAATTATCCAAATGTAAATATGGGCGTATGTGGTGATACTGCCAGAGTTACAATCTGCCATAAGAATATTCCTAACATGCTGACACAGTTTACAGGCGTATTTGCAAAGCAGGGCGGAAATGTATCGGGAATGATCAGTCAGGCAAAGGGTGAATATGCATACTCAATCCTTGACATTGATAAGGTTCCTACAGAAGACGATATCAATGCATTGCTTGCAATTGATGGTGTTATCAAGGTTCGCGCGATCTAAGAAAAAAGATTAGGAGATTAGTAAAAATGAGTGATAAACTGAAAGTTGGTATTCTTGGTGCTACCGGTATGGTAGGACAGAGATTTATAGCATTATTAGAGAATCATCCATGGTTTGAGGTTGTAACAGTGGCTGCAAGCCCAAGAAGTGCCGGAAAGACATATGAAGAGGCAGTCGGCGATAGATGGAAGATGGATACTCCGATGCCGGAGGGCGTTAAGAAGCTCATCGTTCATAATGTAAATGAAGTAGAACAGGTTGCTGCAACTGTAGATTTTGTATTCAGTGCAGTTGATATGTCAAAGGAAGAGATCAAGGCGATTGAAGAAGCATATGCAAAGACAGAGACTCCTGTAGTATCCAACAACTCAGCACATCGCTGGACACCGGATGTTCCTATGGTAGTACCTGAGATCAATCCGGAGCATATGAAGGTCATTGATTTCCAGAAGAAGAGACTTGGAACAACCAGAGGCTTTGTAGCAGTAAAACCAAACTGCTCCATCCAGTCTTATGCACCGGTTCTTACAGCATGGAAAGAGTTTGAGCCATATGAGGTGGTTGCTACCACATATCAGGCAATCTCAGGTGCAGGTAAGACCTTTAAGGACTGGCCGGAAATGGTTGGAAATATCATTCCATATATCGGTGGAGAAGAAGAAAAGTCAGAGAAGGAACCACTTCGTATCTGGGGTAAGATCGAGGATGGAGTGATCGTTCCTGCAACAACACCGGTTATCACATGTCAGTGTATCCGTGTTCCTGTATTAAACGGACATACAGCAGCTGTATTTGTTAAGTTCAAGAAGAATCCTACAAAGGAACAGTTGATCGAAAAGTTGGTATCATATAAGGGCGTTCCTCAGGAGCTTGAGCTTCCAAGCGCACCAAAGCAGTTCATCCAGTATCTGGAAGAAGACAATCGCCCACAGGTATCAATGGATGTTGACTTTGAACATGGTATGGGAATCAGCGTTGGTCGTCTTCGTGAAGACACTGTATATGACTGGAAGTTTGTTGGTTTATCCCATAATACAGTCAGAGGTGCAGCAGGTGGTGCTGTCCTTTGCGCAGAGTTATTAAAAGCACAGGGATATATCACAAAGAAATAAATGTTCATAAAGCAATAAGTTGAAAAAAGGAGGTTCTTTTAGAATATACAAAAAGAGCCTCTTTTCTTTCATAACATAATGCAAGATTTGTATGAGGAGGATAAAATGCTGGGGGTCTGGTTTATTATATGTGTTATTTTTCTTACAGTGTTTCGTTATATATGGAAAAGAAAGGAAAATAATCCATGTATGTTATTTTCGTATTTTTTATATTTGTATGATGTGACTGGATTGTTTTACTATGTGCTTGTTGGTAAATGCCGTGTAAAAATACTGTATCTGCTAATTGTTCTTTTCATGGTTATTCTTCAAATAGGATTACCATTCCTTTTCAATCATATTGGAAGAGATAATCGGGTAATTAAAGTGCTGAAGAACTGGCATGAACAAGTGATGAGTTCGTTTATGTTTTGGGGAATGTTGATCCTGTTATATCTTCCAAATGGCGAATGGGGGATCAGCGGGGGATTCTTTATTATGTCATATCTGGTAAATGCTTTCTTTATGGTGATGAAAAAGCTGCGGGAATCCATTTGGGAAATGCATATGCTTCAGAATATTGCAGGCTTCTTTGCCTTTATTATATGTATGATCGTTGCAAGATCAGATGATTTTCAATATTTTTCAAATTGGCTGTTTGCTTTATTATTGATCATCTGGCTTGTTTTATTATGTTTGTTTACCTTTGGAGCAGTTGATAAAAATCCGGGAATGTTATACTGGCTGTTTACAGAAACAGCAGAAAACCGAAAAGTACAGGTTGTTCGATATAAAAGAATTATAAAAAGATTTTTTAATATCTTCCTTTCCCTGTTTTTGTTGATGTTTTGGGTATTTATAGAGAATACACTGGAATTTTATTATACCAATCGAAAGACCTTGGAATTTAACTTATCTGATTTCTGGGGTAGTATGATCGTGCAGTCTTTTTTCTTATCCGTTATCATATCTGTTCTGGTCAGTTTATTGAAAACGAATGTAACAAAGATTATCAGTTGTTGTTTATGGGGATTAGCGGTAGCTTCCTATATTCAGGTTATGATATTTGATCGTGACCTTGGTATTACGGAGCTTATGCAATTAAATGGAGTGATTATTCCGGCAAGATGATCATGACCGGAATTGTATGGGGAATCTGTATTGTAGTTCCGGTTATTTTGTTTGCAAAATTTAAAAATAAATTCTTTAGTATTTTGAAATATGTAGCAGTGTGTTTATTATGTATTCAGATATCGGCAACTGTATATCTGGTTATAAAATCCGGAGGTTATAGGAATACTTCAGAAGCAGAGATTACAAATTACTATGTTTCAGGCAAAAATGAATATACAGTATCGGAAGAAAAAAATATTTTTGTATTTGTTCTTGATACATACAGCAATGATTTTATTGACGAAATGACAGAGCAATATCCGGATGCGTTAGAGCCGCTGCATGATTTTACATATTATGATAATTATGACAGCAAATATGACGGAACAGCGCTGGCAATGAATTATCTGTTAACGGGACAGGAATTTGATAATACGATTCCTTGTCGGGAATATTCTAAAGAAGCATTTCATTCAGAAAAGGCTGTCGAATTTTATAATACACTAAAAGAACAACAGTATTCTTGTAATATATATACGGATAAAGCAACAGTTAGTTTCTTAATGCAAAGAATCTATATGAATATTATGATAATGTACAGGAAAATGCAGATGGTGAGATCTTAGTCGATTACCACGCAGTCCGGAAAAATATTATAAAGGGGGCAATGTATAAAGTATTGCCGCTGGCATTAAAGAGATTTTCTTTAGTTGTTACCAGTGATTTTGATGGTGCGGTCAGTTCTTCCGGCGGAGGGGAAGATTCGCCGGACCTGGATGATGATTTTTATTTAAAATTACAGACACAGGGACTAGAATATAACAGCAGTTCTGGAACATTTGCAATTTACCATTTTAGCGGAATGCATGATTATGGGGATGGAAAGGGAAAAAATCTGCCAGAAGCGGCTTACGATAATCTAAATGATGTGTACGTTTTTCTTGATGAATTGAAAAATATGGGAGTTTATGATAATTCAACGATCATAATAACGGCAGATCATGGAAAAATCATGACGGTAGATGGTATTCAGCCTATTTTCTTTATCAAAGAACCCTATAAAAAGAATGACAGGCTTGCAGTTTGCAGTTCTCCGGTAAGTGCGGAAGAGTTTATGCCAACGATCATGAAGCTTATTACAGGTGAAAGCAAAGATAAAACCATTTATGATTATGAAGCGGATGAAAATCGGTCAAGAAGTGTATATATACGACAGTACAAGGAAAATATATCCGATCTTCTGAAAAATGATTCAGCAAATTATGCTTGTTTGTATAAGTATACATATCAGGGAGACAAGGATGAATTAAGGAAATATGCAGGTGCAAAACCGAAGCAGAAGATACCGTTGATCGATTTCTGGTATTAAAAAACAAGAAAAGGAGATAGTATGATGTTTAATGAAATGAATTTATTAGTACAGGAATTTCCAACAATGAAATTATATATTGATCCGGCGACGACAAGTTATCTGATCCAGATAATTGCCGGAGTAGTGATCGCAGCAGGTGCGGTAGCAGGAATTGCATTCAGTAAAATAAAAAGAGCATTAAAAAAAGGAAAAACAGAAGAACAGCCCGTAAAAAAGACAAGAAATGAAGAAAAGAAAATTGTTACTGCAGATGATTTGTTAGATGATGAGGAATAGAAGTGAATCAGATAATTAATTATGTTTCGGATTTTTTCGGGATCATAATGAGATGGTGCTATGTTTTTGTAAATAATTATGGATTGTCAATTATTGTGTTTACGATTTTTACAAAATTTGTATTATTTCCTATTTCATTGATTACACAGAAAAATTCGATAAAAATGGCACAGATGCGTCCGGAACTTGATGCTTTAAAAGTAAAATATGTGGATGATAAAGATCGGTATGCAGATGCACAACTGGAATTATATAAAAAAATGCAATATCATCCATTACTGGATATGATACCACTGCTGATCCAGATTCTGATCGTTCTTGGATTGGTGGGTGTTATGTATTGCCCGCTTTCATATATCCTGCGGATGCAGGATCCCGATATCGCTATGCTGCAAAAATGGTTTGAGGGGCTTGGATGGACATTGCAGGATAATTCTTACCAGTTGACAATGATCCATGAAATACAGAATGGTATTAGCGGTGTGCCTGAAAACCTTATGGGACTGATAGAAAAGATATCAGATTTTGATATGAATTTTATCGGATTTAATTTATCAGAGAAACCACAATTATCATTACATAATAAACTGGTTTTGATTCCTGTTTTATCGGGTGTGAGCGCATGGCTCATGTGTGTTGTTCAAAATAAAATAAATGTGCTGCAGTTATATGCCGGAAAATGGAATAAAATAGGAATGACGGTATTTATGATAGCATTTTCCACATATTTTGCGTTCCTTGTTCCGGCTGGAGTCGGGGTATATTGGATCTTTGGAAATTTGTTCGCAATTCCTTCCATGTATCTGGTAAATATTGTGATGCCGCCTGAAAAATATATTGATATGGATTACATACGGATCTTGAATGAAACAGCAGAGGAAAAAGAAAAGATACGAAAAAAGTATGGGAGAACAGAGAAACAGGATTATCATCGGTTTGAGAAGACTGAAAAGAGAATTGTATTTTATGCAGAGGGCCGGGGCTTTTATAAATATTATCAGCCGATCATAGAGTATCTGGCTGAACGGTCTGATTATAAAATGGATTATGTTACCAGTGATCCGGAGGATCCGATCCTGAAGCAGGAGCAGTCGGCAGTCCGGGCATATTATATAGCACAGGACAAGTATCTGATTCCTTTGTTTATGAAATTGGATTGTGATATCTGTCTGATGACGATGCCAGATCTGGAAAAATATCATATCAAGCGTTCCAAGGTAAGATCAGATATTGAATATATTTATGTAGCACATGGGATGGGAAGTAATGCACTTACATTACGGAAAGGTGCATTAGATTATTATGACACGGTTTTTTGTGTAGGAATCGATTCGGTACGTGAAATACAGCAAATGGAAGCGCTGTATGTGACACAGCCTAAAACTCTGGTTGAGACAGGATATGCGTTATTGGATCAGATGATCGAGCAGTATCAGATTGAAAACAGAAAAGAAAATGAAAAGAAAAAAATACTGATCGCACCATCGTGGCAGCCGGAAAATATTATTGATCTGTGTATTGAGCAGATATTAGATAAATATAAGAATACACCATATGAGGTCATTGTACGGCCGCATCCGCAGCAGGTGAGACATCAGATGGAACGGTTTGTGGAAATGCAGGAGCGATATGCAAAGGATGATAATATAACTATACAGACGGACTTTTCTTCTAACAGTACGGTTATGGATGCTGATCTGCTGATAACAGACTGGTCAGATATATCATTTGAATATGCATTTACAACATTGAAACCAGTGCTGTTTATTGATACGCCAATGAAAATCATGAATCCTGAATATGATAAGATTGAGCAGAAGCCAATTAATGTGACATTGCGAAATGTGCTTGGGAAGGCGATATCTGTAAATGATATTGATAATATACTTGAAATATCTACAGATATGTTAAAGCAAAAGGACATGTATAGAAAGCAGATTGCGGATGCCAGAGAGAAACATATTTTTAATATCGGAAAGAGCCGGATATTAAGTGGAAAATATATTATGAAACGGCTTATGGAATAGAGAGGGGTAGGAGAATGCAGGGTATAATATTAGCAGCAGGAATGGGGAAACGATTAAAGAATATTACAAAGAATAAGACTAAATGTATGGTTGAAGTAAATGGAATATCTCTGATTGAAAGAATGCTGAAGATCCTTGACAGAAAAGACCTGTCAAGGATCGTTATAGTGACAGGGTATCAGGAAGAGACATTAAAGGAATATATTGTGTCATTAACAATACATACACCGATCATATTTGTGGAAAATCCAATATATGATAAAACAAATAATATTTATTCCCTGTCTTTAACGGCCACTTTTCTGGAGGAAGAAGACACCCTCTTGCTGGAATCAGATCTGATTTTTGATGAAACGGTAATAGATCTGATATTATGTGATCCAAGAGAGAACCTTGCACTTGTTGATCGGTTTGAAAGCTGGATGGATGGTACATGTATGCTTTTGGATGAGAATGACTGTATTGTGGATATGGTCGCAAAAAAAAATCTTCATTTTGTAAATGCGGATCAATACTATAAGACAGTGAATATATATAAATTCAGCAGGCATTTTTCCAAGTATACATATGTGCCTTTTCTAAAGGCGTATGCAATGGCAATGGGAAATAATGAATATTATGAGTCTGTTATCCGCTTGATCGCAATGCTTGACACGAAAGAGTTGCAGGCCAGACGGCTTAACGGTCAGCGCTGGTATGAGATTGATGATATTCAGGATCTGGATATTGCAGAAAGCCTGTTTACAGATAATACAGAGGAACAGTATAAAAAAATAACTGCCAGATATGGTGGCTTTTGGAGATATCCTAAATTGGTCGATTATTGCTATCTTGTAAATCCGTATTTCCCAACAGAACACATGTTGGAAGAAATTCGTGCCAACAGTGACCGGCTGATCATGCAGTATCCCTCTGGTGCAAGAGTGATACGGTTATTGGCAGGCAAACTGTTTGGCATATCAGATAAGAAAATTATAGTTGGTAATGGAGCAGCGGAATTAATTCGTGAAATGATGCAGGAAACGAATGGAAAAATAGGTTTTGTGACTCCGACATTTGAGGAATATATAAATTGCTGTAAGCAGGAACAAAGAGTTATTATGGATACCAGAAAAATGGATTTTTCATATTCTGGACAGGACATTCAGGATTATTTTGAACAGAAGCATATTCAAATGCTTGTGCTGATAAATCCGGATAATCCTAGTGGGAATTATATTGATTCCAGAGAAATATATGAATTGATCCATTGGTGTAAGAAGAAAAAGATATGTCTTATATTAGATGAGAGTTTTTCGGATTTTTCGGATGAGGCAGAATCTTGTATAGCTGATTCGTATCTGGAACTGTATGATGAGTTTTATGTAATAAAAAGTATTTCAAAATCATATGGGGTTCCGGGCTGCAGACTGGGAATATTAGCTGGAAGAAACAGTGAAAAACTTGATCAGATCCAGCGCAAACTGCCAATCTGGAATATTAATTCTTATGCAGAATTCTTTTTACAGATCATAGAAAAGTACAAGGAGGATTACAGACTGTCACTGGATCGTCTTAGAAAGTCCCGTGAGATTTTCATGAAAGAGCTGGAAAAACTCCCATATATGAAGGTATATCCATCGCAAGCAAATTATGTTATGTGTGAACTTTCAGATGGAGTGAAAAGCAGGAAACTTGCATCATTTTTACTGGAAAATAATATTTTGATCAAAGTGCTGAATGAGAAATTAAATAACCAAAAGGAAATGATCAGACTTGCAGTTCGGACGGATGAAGAGAATCTGCATCTGGTTGAATTGTTGAAAAAATTTGGAGGTGAATATATTGAATAACTGGAAAGCAATCTGGAATAGAAGAGAAGCGGATGAATGTTTTTTGCAGTCGCTTGAAGATCCTAAAGCAATCTGGCGGGAGCTGAAACGAATTGATGGATTTGATGTGGATCTGGGAGATTCAGCGGATGCATATTATAATGCATTTTATAAAAGCTGGGAAGAAGAATGTGCACTTTTAAATACACATATTGGTCCGTGGAACAGCATTTATGAAGTAGGATGCGGCGCAGGAGCGACCTTATATTTATTTTCCAGGCAGAATAAAAAGATTGGTGGAATTGATTATTCCAGACAGAGTACAGATATTGCAAAAATTGTATTAAAAGAAGCGGAGATAGCATGTATGGAAGCGGACCATATTTCAACAGATGAAAAATTTGATGTTGTGATGGCTGATTCTGTATTTGCATATTTTCCAGATGAAGCCTATGTATCTGATGTTCTGGAGAAGATGTATGAAAAAGCGCATAAGGCTGTGCTGATCACAGAGATATTTGATAAAGAGCTGGAAGATGCCTGTATGCAGTATAGAAGAGCTAAAATACAGAATTATGATGAAAAATATAAAAATCTTGATAAGTTATTTATTTCAAAATCCATGTTTGAAATGTTTTCACAAAAGCATGGTTGTGAATTGGTATTTACATCTGTTGAAAATCCATATTACTGGAATAGTCAATTTATGTACAATGTATTAATTATTAAGAAATAAGAAATAACACCAAATTCGCTAACAAATTCTTGCTACCATCATACAATTGTGCTAAAATCAAACAGGATTGAGATAATGAGAAAAATGGAGGCACACACATGAAGAAATTAATTTTAGTTACATCACCACCAGCCTGTGGAAAGACATTTATTTCCAAACAGGTGGCAAAGGCACTGCCAAATTGTGTATATCTGGATAAGGATACATTAATTGTTCTTTCAAAGCAGATCTTTGTAGTGGCTGGTGAGGAATATAACCGTTCATCCGATTTCTTCCAGAAAAATATCCGCGACTACGAATATTATTGTGTACTGGATCTTGCATTTGAAGCACTGGAATACAATGATACAGTTCTTATAAATGCACCATTCACAGATGAGATCAGAGATGACGAATATCTTGACAATCTCCGTGCAAAGCTTGCAGAAAAAGGTGCAGAGCTCTTTGTGATCTGGGTAAATACCAGAAAAGATGTCTGCCACGAAAGAATGATCAAGCGTGCATCAGACAGAGATACCTGGAAATTGGAGCACTGGGATGAATATATCAACAGTCAGAACTTCAATCCGCCAACAAATATCAAAGAGCTCTTTATATTTGAGAATTCTTCCGATGAAGAATTTAAGGCATCTATAGAAAAGGTTGTTAAGGCAATCAGAGGTTGATAGTGATTTTGAGTATTGCAACAGGAATCAGCAATGTTTTCTGTTGCAATATTTATATAGACAAACAGAGATCAGGAGGAACAGAACATGGCAGCAATCAGATGCTTTAAAGCATTCAGACCAAGACCGGATATCTGCGACAGAGTGGCAGCATTACCATATGATGTGTATAGCAGAAAAGAAGCCTGTGAAGAAGTACGTCGGGAACCGATGTCATTTTTAAAGGTAGATCGTGCAGAGACATCATTTGATGACAGTGTGGATACCTATGCACCGGAAGTGTATAAGAAGGCAGGAGATCTTCTGCATGAGATGATGGAGGATGGTACTTATATTGAGGAAGAAAAGCCGGTATACTACATATATGAATTGATCATGGATGGACGTCATCAGACAGGTCTGGTTGCCTGTGCTTCGATTGATGACTATGTGAATGGTGTGATCAAGAAACACGAGAATACCAGAGAAGACAAAGAACAGGATCGTATCCGCCATGTAGAAGCCTGTGGTGCGCAGACCGGACCAATCTTCCTTGCCTATCGTTCGATTGATATTGTAAATCAGATCATTGACCGGGTAAAGACAGGAGAAAAGTTATATGGCTTTACTTCACCGGATGGTATCATACATAATGTATGGATCATTGATGAAGCAGATGATATTCAGATAATTCAGGAAGCATTTGCAGGTATCAACGAGATTTACATAGCAGACGGACATCATCGTTCTGCTTCTGCTGTAAAAGCAGGCCTCCATATGAGAGAACAGCATCCGGATTATACCGGAGAGGAAGAATTTAATTATTTTCTGTCCGTTCTGTTTCCGCATGATCAGTTGATGATCCTTCCATATAACCGTGTTGTAAATGATCTGAATGGTATGACTGATGATGAATTTTTAAAGAAACTGGAAGACAAATTTGAAGTAAAAGCATGTGATGCGGCTGTTTCACCGGAGAAGAAAGGTAGCTTTGGCATGTATATGGATGGCAGATGGTATCAGTTAACGGTAAAGGACGGAGTTGTTCCGGAGGATGTTGTCGGCTGTCTGGATGTATCTGTGCTTCAGGAAAATGTTCTGGCACCGATGCTTGGCATTGGAGATCCGAGAACGGACAAACGGATCCAGTTTGTCGGTGGTATCCGTGGACTTTCCGAGCTGGAACGACTGGTGGATGGAGGAAAGAAGGTAGCATTTTCCATGTATCCGACTTCCATTACAGAATTATTTGATATTGCGGATGCAGGCAAATTGATGCCGCCGAAGTCTACATGGTTTGAACCAAAGCTTCGAAGCGGAATCTTTATCCACAAGATAAACGAATAAAGATGAACAGTCATATGCAAATGAGAAAATTGAACAGGGAAACGGTGCAGTTATTTCGTATTTTGCATATAGAAAAGAATACACATGAGGAGAATGGGTTATGACAAAGAACACAGAGATTTTCGTTCTGAATCAGGATGAGGTTATGGCGATCACGGGGGCGAGACATGGCAATCCACATCACATACTTGGTATGCATGCCTGTCTGGCTGATGTATATGTAAATGCATTTCTGCCGGATGCAGCAGAAGTTTATGTAGTGGATGAAAAGGATCAGACAGAATATCCGATGCATGTAGAATACGCCGATGGATTTTTTACAGTAAAGATTGAGAACCGGCAGCCATTTGCATATCTGCTAAAGATTGTCCGAAAGGTATGGGATGCAGACGGAGAAGAAGCAGATGAAGTCAGTCTGATAAAGGATGCATACAGCTTTTACTATTCTGCGGATCTTGAAAAAGTAATGCAGGTGGTAAATGGAGAAGATGACGTGGAATCAGGCTTCCGGATCAAAGAATTGTTTGGAGCCAGAAAGCTGAACTTTGATGGCACAGAAGGAGTGGCATTCTGTATTCAGGTTCCGGGCTGCGTCAGAGCCAGCGTGGTCGGAGATTTCAATAACTGGGACGGCAGAGTGAACCAGATGCGGAAGATTGAGTATACCGATCTGTTTGAACTGTTTATACCATATGACATTAACCAGACCAGATATAAATTTGAAGTATTATATGAAAATGGAGAAACCGATATTTTCTCCGATCCATATGCAACAGCATTTGAACCGGTTCCGGGCAATGCGTCCTTATTTACAGAGCTGACATATGACTGGATGGATGCGGCATATATGACAGACCGAAAAAAGAAGAATATCAGCATGGAACCTGTGAATATCTATGAGGTACATATGCAGACATTTAAGACCGACAAAGATGGAGAACGGCTTTCCTATCAGTCATTTGCAAAAGAAGTCGCAGCTTATGTAAAGAGCATGAAGTATAATTACATCGAGCTTATGCCAATCATGGAATATTCCGGTGAGGATACATGGGGATATGATACGACGGGTATCTATGCACCAACGTCCAGATTTGGTTCTCCAACTGATTTTATGGCAATGGTTGATTATCTGCATGCAAAAGGTATTGGTGTGATCCTTGATATGGTGCCTGTGATGGATATTGACTGTATGACTTACTGGTTGGAAGCGTATCATCTGGATGGCATCCGTCTGGATAATAAAGAGCTGATCCGTTCCTTCCGAAAGGTGACCGGAGACAGATATGCGGATGTTATGGTGGATCTTACATGGAACACAACGGGCGTTTCAAAGCTTACAGAGTATATGAAGACTGCGCCGGATCGCAGAGAGAACTTTGTAGACTATGTATCTTCTGTAACCGGATTTATATCCGAGTATCAGGAGGTAAGTGCATTATCACATGATCAAGTGGCATATGGTCAGGGAAGCTTTATAGAGAAGATGCCGGGTGGCTATGAAGACAAATATGCAGATCTTCGTATATTTTATGGCTTGAATATGTTCCTTCCTGGTAAAAAACTGATGTTTATGGGACAGGAGATTGGAATGTTTGGCGGTTTTGATGGCTATCATGTTATTGATTGGAGCGTTCTGGAGTTTGAAGCAAATAAATATCTTCAGAAGTATGTAAAGGATCTGAATGCTTTATATCTTGCAGAACCGGCATTTTATGAAGCAGACAAACTTCCATTTATATTTGCAGGAGAGCAGGAGCCACATACTGTATGCTTCACAAGAACAGACAGTAAGGGTTCTGTCTGTTATGTAGCTGCGAACTTTGGAACTTCAGATCAGAAGAGCCATGTATTACAGACCGGAGCTCCGGGAACTTATAAAGAGATCTTCTCCAGTGATGCGGCAAAGTATGGTGGAGAAGGTAATAACAATAAACAGCAGAAGGTGACGAAGGACGGTGATATCGAGATTGTTCTCCCGGCACTTTCAATCACAGTATTTAAGAAGGTGAAATAATTAAGTGATAGGTATAGCATTGACGGAGAGGCTGGCAGATACTACAGAGTCAGCATCAGAAACGGCATCGGAGATCGTACAGGATGCTGAACAAAAAGCTGGATTGCTCAGACAGTATATGACAGATCTGCTGGATTGGTGCATGTCAAAGGTTGGAAGCCTGGTAGTGGCGGTTATCTTTATGGTGATCGGATTTCGGGTTGTGAAATGGATCATCAAGCTGATAAAGAGAACCTTTGACCGTTCCAATATGGATGTCAGTGTCGTAGGATTTTTACTGTCTGCCATCCGTATTCTGATGAATTTTATAATATTGATAACAGCGGCATCCATTGTCGGTTTTCAGGTTACTTCATTTGTCACATTGCTTGGAACGGCGGGTGTGACGATCGGTCTTGCGTTGCAGGGCAGCCTGTCCAATCTTGCCGGTGGTGTGCTGATCCTGATATTGAAACCATTTCATGTAGGTGACTATATTATCGAGAATAATACCAAATGTGAAGGCGAGGTTGTATCGATCGATATATTCTATACAAAGCTTAAGACGATCGATAATCGTTCCGTAGTCATACCAAATGGAAGCATATCGAATACATCACTGGTGAATGTTACTTTACATGATAAGAGGCGGGCAGAGATCAAGCTCGGTGTCGGTTACGATGAAGATCTGGATAAGGTAAAGCGTGTGGTACTGGATGCGGTAAAGACAGTTCCGGGATATCTGGAGGATGAAGTCGTGGATTTCTTCATTGATGAATTCGCAGATAGTAGCATTGTGGTCAGTGTTCGGTTCTATGCGAAGATCGACCAGTACTGGGATGCACTCTGGTCGGCAAGATGGAATATCAAGAAAGCATTTGATGAAAATGGAATCGTTATCCCATACAATAAACTGGATGTCAACCTCGATTCTTGCAAAAAAACAGATAATCGAGTATAATAATCGGTTGTGATATGAAAACTAGATAATTGTGTGATGAGTTTACTATCACACAATTATCCGTACATTTAATAGATTAGGAGTGATTTAGAAATGACAAAGATTGATATTATTTCCGGTTTCTTAGGTGCCGGAAAAACAACTCTGATCAAGAAGCTGATCGAAGAAGGTTTTAAGGGCGAGAAGCTTGTGCTGATTGAGAATGAATTTGGCGAGATCGGTATTGATGGCGGATTCTTAAAGGATGCCGGTGTACAGATCACTGAGATGAATTCCGGTTGTATCTGCTGCTCCTTAGTTGGAGATTTTGGTACGGCTTTAAAGAAGGTTATTACAGAATATGCACCGGACAGAATCATCATCGAGCCATCCGGTGTTGGTAAGCTTTCAGATGTTATCAAGGCTGTAAAGGATGTTGCAGAAGAAGTTGAAGTACAGCTTGACAGCTATACAACAGTTGCAGATGTATCCAAATGCAAGATTTACATGAAGAACTTTGGTGAATTCTTCAATAATCAGATCGAAAGTGCAAATACGATCGTACTGAGCAGAACACAGACAGCTTCCCAGGATAAGATCGAAAAGGCAGTTGCCATGATCCGTGAGCACAATGCAGATGCTACGATCATCACGACTCCATGGGATGATATTGACGGTTCTAAGATCAAAGAAGCTATGCAGAATCATAAAACCGTTAAGGACGCTTTATTTGAGGATGAAGATGAGCATGAGCATCACCACCTTCATCACGGCCATGACGATGAATGTGGCTGTGGCGATCATGACCACGATCATGAACATCATCATCACGACCATGACGACGAATGTGGCTGTCATGATCACGATCATGAACATCATCATCATGACCATGATGACGAATGTAGTTGTGGCTGTCATGATCACGATCATCACCATCACCACCATGCAGATGAGGTATTTACAAGCTGGGGTAAGGAAACTCCACATAAGTTTAATGAAGATAAGTTAAAAGAGACTCTGGATGAGCTTGCTAACACAGAGGAATATGGTATTATCCTTCGTGCAAAGGGTATCGTTCCAAGTGATGGTACAGACTGGTTATACTTTGATCTTGTACCGGGTGAGTATGAGATCCGTAAGGGAAATCCGGATATCACAGGTAAGTTATGTGTGATCGGAAGCAAACTGGCAGAAGACAAGCTTGCAGAGCTGTTTGAGGTATAGGAGAAAATGATGGCAAGACAACAGGAAACAGAGATTCCGGTTTATGTATTTATGGGCTTCCTTGACAGTGGTAAAACTACATTTGTGAAGGAGACATTATTAGACCGGGAATTCACCGGAGGCGCCAAGACACTGCTTCTTGTATGCGAAGACGGTGAAGAAGAGTACGATGAGAAAGACCTGAAAAAGAAAAATATTTTTCTGGAATTCATAGAAGAAGATCAGTTGAACACAGAGCATCTGTTAGATCTGCAGGACAAATATCAGCCGGAGCAGGTTATGATCGAATACAATGGTATGTGGAAGCTGGACAAGATCTTTGATATCCGTGTGCCGAAGGGATGGACCGTTGTCCAGGTATTATCCTTTGTAAATGCTGAGACATATGATGTATATCAGCAGAATATGAAAGCAACAATGATGGATCAGGTTAACAGTGCGGATATGGTTGTATTTAACCGTTGTGATGAGAAGTCCAAGCGCGCAGAATGGCGCAGAGGAATCAAAGCAGTCAACCGACGGGCACAGATCATCTTTGAGATGAAGGATGGTTCGATTGCACCGGATGAGAATGACGAAGAAGATCTGCCATACGATGTAAAGGCTGACGTGATCGAGCTGAACGATGAGGATTTCGGTATCTGGTATGTGGATGCCTCCGATCAGCCGGATCGTTATGTCGGTAAGAAGATTCATTTCCGTGGCATGGTATTCAAGCCGAAACAGTATGGTAAGAATGCATTTGTACCGGGACGTTTTGCGATGACCTGCTGTGTAGAGGATATTACATTTGTAGGCTTCAAATGCTATTACGATGGCTCTAAGAATCTGATTGACAGACAGTGGGTAGATGTAACAGCAACTATCAAGAAAGAATATTATCCTGATTTTGAGGGAGATGGTCCGGTTCTCTATGCAGAGAAGGTTGTGCTGACCGGTCCGCCGGAAGAAGAGGTTGTATACTTCAGTTAATATAAAAATGCATTTGACTTTTTGTATGGATACAGGTAGTATAAATGCAGGCGTATAAAAAGCTGCCAGGTGGCAGCTTTTTGTTTTCGCTGATTCTGTTCAGGCATGCTCCATGGAGAGACGGCAGAAATGTCGAAAGGAGCAGATACAGATGTACAGTAAAGTAACAAGTGGAGGAGTCCTTGGAGTAGAGGGACTTCTGATTCAGGTGGAAACAGATATCAATGACGGACTGCCAATGTTTCATATGGTAGGCTTTTTGTCTGCATGCGTAAAGGAAGCCGGAGAGCGGGTGAGAACAGCGCTCAAAAACTCTGGATTTCAGATACCACCGAAAAAGATCACGATCAATTTATCACCGGCAGATATCCGGAAGGAAGGAACTGCCTACGATCTTCCCATTGCCATAGGAATTATGGTATCTATGGGGCTTATTCCAAACGATAAAATAGAAAATACCTTGATTATGGGTGAACTGGGGCTGGATGGCAGGATCAATGCTGTATCAGGAATACTCCCGGTTGTTCATCATGCAGTAAAACAAGGAATCACACGCTGTCTTGTTCCGGCGGAAAATGCAGAGGAGGCGGCACTGATCCAAAATATAGAAGTGATCCCGCTCCGGACGTTGTCAGAAGCGGAATCTTATCTGAATGAAAAAGCGGTGATCGAGCCTGCATTTGTAGATGTGGAGGATCTGCTCGACCAGGGGGATATGGGGGAACTGGGAGATTTTGCAGATATTAAAGGGCAGGAAATATTGAAGCGCGGAATGGAGATCGCAGCAGCCGGAATGCACAATATTCTGATGACAGGAGCAGCAGGTTCAGGAAAGTCCATGATTGCAAAATGCCTGCCAACGATCCTTCCACGTCTGACATTTGAGGAGAGTATTGATATTACCAAGATATACAGTGTGGCAGGTCTGCTGAAAAAAGGACAGGCGATGATAACAAAGCGTCCGTTCCGGGCACCGCATCATACCGTATCTGCCATTGCTCTGACCGGTGGCGGAGCAATACCGAAGCCGGGAGAGATCAGTCTCAGTCATAATGGGGTGTTGTTTCTGGATGAGCTTCCGGAATTTGGCAGAAATGTTCTTGAAGTAATGCGGCAGCCGTTAGAAGATCGGGAAGTAACGATCGCAAGGATCCAGGGTAAATATATATATCCGGCAGGATTTATGCTGGTTGCGGCACGAAATCCCTGTCCCTGCGGCATGTATCCGGATCTGAATAAATGTACCTGTACCTGTAGGCAGATCCGACAATACAATGCAAGGCTTAGCAGACCGCTACTCGATCGTATTGATATCAACGTAAATGTCCGCAGGATTGACTGTTCTGACCTGTTAGAGGATAAACGGGCAGAAACTTCGGCTGAGATCCGGGAAAGGGTGCTTGCGGCGCAGAACATACAGAAGGAGCGTTACCGTTCAGAGTCGATAAATTTTAATTCCCAACTGGATGGAAAGAGAACAAAGCAATATATTTCCCTGGGAAGGGCAGAGCAGGAGCTGGTGCGGGAAGCGTTTGAACATACAGAACTTTCTGCCAGAGGCTATAACCGGGTACTTAAGATCGCAAGGACGATCGCTGATCTGGCAGGAAGTATCGGGATCCATGAGGAACATTTAAAAGAGGCATTGTTTTTCCGGTATCAGAATCTTACAGAAGAGGCAGAGGGAAATATGCAGTACAAAGGAATGAAAGGGGGGGACAGATATGGAGTATGATCTTATAAGGCTGTGGCTGGGGATGATATCGGATATGGGGAATGCAGCACTTGGCAGGATCCTTGATTATTTTGGAGGACCTGAAGAACTGTGGAATGTTCCAGAACATGTGCTTCGGGAAACGTTGACAGAAAAACAGAGTGAACGGATCCTGTGCACACGGGATGAAAAGAAAATAATCGTCTATAAAAACAGACTAAAGGAGCGGAATATTACATATATATATCCAGGACATCCTTATTTCCCGGAAGTCCTGCGGGAAATTCCGGATTGTCCGTTTCTGCTGTATGCAAAGGGGTGTGTGGAGACGCTTAAAACAGACAGAACCGGTATAGCGATCGTAGGTGCAAGAAAGGCCTCCGCATATGGGAAAGAGATGGCGGAGCAGTTTGCTTCTGTGCTTGCAGGATATCGGACTGGTATTATCAGCGGACTTGCAGCAGGAATCGACGGCGCCGCCCAGCGTGCGGCAATCAATGTAGAAAATGGATTTACAGTTGCAGTACTAGGTTGTGGGATCAATATCTGTTATCCGAAGGAAAATTACAATTTGTTTGAACGGATTGGGCATCAGGGTGTGATCCTGTCAGAATATGGGTTGGATATAGAGCCTGCGGCATGGAGATTTCCACTTAGGAACCGGATCATCAGTGGACTTGCAAAAGGGGTGCTGGTTGTAGAAGCACAGAAGAAAAGCGGATCTCTGATCACCGCCGATCAGGCGCTGGAACAGGGGCGTGAGGTGTATGCAGTTCCGGGACGGATTGGAGACAGAAACAGTGAGGGCTGCAATCATCTGATCCGGCAGGGGGCTATGCTTGTGACGGATCCTGAGGATATTGTGGAGGATTTAAAACTTGAACGGAGGATCCTTGCAGCAGGGAAAGCAGAATTTCGCGAGGACAGCCGGCTTACCGCTCTGGAACAGAAGATATGTGCCTGTATGGGGCGGGAAGTGCTGCATATAGAGGAAATCTGTGCCCGCGTGGATCAGCCTCCTGCAAGAATCCTGACAGCGTTATTTGATATGGAAAGAAAAGGAATAATTCGGCAGCCGGTACGGTATTATTTTGCTGTTACACAGGGATGAAAACAGAATCCGGGGCATTTTTTCAGAAAATTGTAATAAAATATTCACTTGCATGGCAGGAAAAAATGGTGTATAGTTTGTGTCGTTTAAACGAACAGGAAAGGAAAGAGTACATGGCTAAATATCTTGTTATTGTAGAGTCTCCGGCGAAAGCCAAGACGATTAAAAAGTTTTTGGGCAGTAATTATGAAGTGATTGCGTCGAATGGTCATGTGCGTGATCTGCCTAAAAGCCAGATGGGCATTGATGTTGATAATGATTTTGAACCGAAATATATAACGATCAGAGGAAAAGGAGATATACTTGCACAGCTTCGAAAAGAAGTAAAGAAAGCTGACAAAGTGTACCTCGCAACTGACCCCGACCGTGAGGGAGAAGCAATCTCCTATCATTTATCAAAAGCACTGAAACTGGATGATAAGAAGTACAAGCGAATTACCTTCAATGAAATTACGAAAAATGCAGTAAAGAATTCAATTAAGCAGGCACGCGATATCGATATGGCACTTGTGGATGCACAGCAAGCGAGACGTGTATTGGACAGACTGGTTGGTTATAAGATCAGTCCGCTTCTCTGGGCAAAGATTAAGAGAGGTTTAAGTGCCGGACGTGTACAGTCTGTAGCATTAAAGCTGATCTGTGACAGAGAAAAAGAGATCAATGAATTTATTCCAAAGGAATACTGGACACTTTCTGCTATGCTGGCACCGGAAAAGGCCAAGAAAAGCATTGAATTCAAATACATGGGAAATGGGAGCGATAAGGAAGAAATATCTTCCAGAGCGGAACTGGATCATATCATAGAAACAATCGGAAAGCAGTCTTTTCAGATCGCATCGATCAAGGACAGTGAGCGTCATAAGAAAGCGCCACTTCCATTTACAACCAGTACGTTGCAGCAGGAAGCTTCCTCCAAGCTGAACTTTGCGACATCCAAAACGATGCGTATCGCACAACAGTTATATGAAGGTGTGGAGATCAAGGGCAGAGGTTCCATCGGTCTGATCTCTTATCTGAGAACGGATTCTACCAGAATATCGGATGAAGCGGCAGCAGCAGCTAAGGATTATATCATAAAGAATTTTGGAGAAGATTATACAGCGGGAATACCTCGGGCAGACAAACCGGGTAAGAAGATCCAGGACGCGCATGAAGCAATCCGTCCGACGGATATCACACTGTCACCGGCAGCTATCAAGGATCAGTTAAGCAGAGAACAGTTCCGTCTGTATCAGCTGATCTATAACCGCTTCCTTGCAAGCCAGATGGCAGAGGCAGTATACAGCATTAAGACCGTAAAGGCAGAAGTAGCAGGCTATCGGTTCCAGACCTCAGTATCAAAGATTGCATTTGCAGGATTTACAACGGTTTATAATGTGGACAACGAGAAGAGTGAGCATATTGCGGGAATTAAGGATCTGAATGAAGGGGATCTGTTAAAATTAGAAGATTTTGACGAGAAGCAGCATTTTACACAGCCGCCGGCAAGATATACAGAAGCACTTCTGGTAAGAACCTTAGAGGAGCTTGGCATTGGAAGACCAAGTACTTATGCACCGACGATCTCAACAATATTGAATCGTCGTTATATCACAAAAGAGAATAAGAAATTATACGTAACAGAACTGGGAGAAGCGTGAATCAGATTATGGAACAGGCATTTCCGGTTATTATCGACGTGAATTTTACAGCGAATCTGGAGTCCCTTCTCGATAAGATCGGTGAGGGTGCTATCGAATGGAAAGTTGTAGTAAGAAACTTCTATCCAGATCTCGATGCGGCGGTTAAGAAAGCCGAGAGTGAGTTGCAGTCCATTAAGATTGAGGATGAAGTAACGGATGAGGTGTGTGACGAGTGCGGACGCAATATGGTCGTAAAGTATGGTCCACACGGTAAATTCCTTGCATGTCCGGGCTTCCCTGACTGTAAATTTACGAAGCCGTTCTTTGAAAAGACAGGAGTTCCTTGTCCAAAGTGTGGAGGTGACATAGTAATAAAGAAGACCAGAAAGGGCAGAAGATACTATGGATGTATCAATGCTCCTGAATGTGATTTTATGTCATGGGCGAAACCATCAAGGGAAAAATGTCCGGTATGTGGCAGTTATATGGTTGAAAAGGGTAATAAGTTACTTTGTTCAGCAGAAAACTGTGGATATTCCAGAGATAATACCGAAAAGGAAAAACAGGCATAAGTGATCGGATGAAGTTGTCCGGCCTGCCATATAAAAAAAGTTGTTTTTAAATATTAAATCTCTCGTTTGACAGGAAAGGCTATTGTTATCTCATGACCATTGTGATAGAATGTCAAATAGTGTAGATTTTTTATGCAAAAACAACTTTTTTGTATTTTACATACGGAGGAACAGAAATGAGTGTTCAATTATTAGATAAAACACGAAAAATCAACAAATTATTGCACAATAACAACTCGCATAAGGTTGTTTTTAATGATATTTGTGATGTTTTGAGTGATATTTTAAAATCAAATGTACTGGTTATCAGTAAAAAAGGTAAGGTTCTGGGAATTAAGAACCGTGAAGATATACCTGAGATCCATGAACTGATCGAGGATAAGGTCGGTCTGCTGATCGACAGTATGCTGAATGAGAGACTTCTCCTTGTATTGTCAACAAAGGAAAATGTAAATCTGACTACGCTCGGATTTGACAGTGATAACATAGAGAAATATCAGGGACTTCTACTTCCAATTGATATAGCAGGAGAACGGCTTGGAACGTTATTTCTGTATAAGCTGGATGCACAGTATGATATTGATGATATTATTCTCGGGGAATACGGAACGACGGTTGTAGGACTTGAGATGATGCGGGCTTTAAATGAAGAAAATGCAGAAGAAGATCGTAAGATCGCAATCGTGCGTTCGGCAATCAGTACTTTATCATTTTCAGAATTACAGGCGATCAAGCACATTTTTTCGGAACTGGATGGAAATGAGGGAATCCTTGTTGCAAGTAAGGTTGCAGACCGGGTCGGAATTACCCGTTCCGTAATCGTGAATGCACTTCGAAAGTTTGAGAGTGCGGGTGTTATAGAAGCAAGATCCTCAGGCATGAAGGGAACTTATATTAAGGTTCTGAATGATGTTGTATTTGACGAATTAAAAGCCGTATAAAATTTTGCAAAGGAGAGTAAAGAAATGATATTACCAATCATAACATTATTAGTTGGCGTAGCAGTTGTAGGTGTAAGCTTTTTTATTCTGGATAGTCATGATTTTAAAGAGGAAGATGAGATATATAATGAAAGCTCAGAAGAATTAAAACGAAAGATTACGGAATTATGTGATTCTCTTCTTGAGCAGAGCAAGACATCGTTAGATGAATACAGCGAAGATGTCCGCAAGAAGACAGAAAAGGAACTGAAGGAACAGATTGAAAAATGGGCATCCAAGTTGTCTGAAAAGGCAAAGAAGGAGATGATCGATTATATCAATCAGAGCCTTGCAGAAGCCTATGAAGAATATAATCCGGATGCAGAGAAAAAACCGGAAGCGGTTACTTATGAAGAACTTCTTGAAATGGAAGTAAAGGAAACCGAAGAAGAGATCGCAAAAGAAAAAGAACAACAGGCTGAAGAAGCTGTTTCGGAAGAGAAGCAGACAGAAGAAGCTCCCAAAGAAAATGAGCAGACAGAAGAAATCGAAGAAGAGCCGGATGAGAATTCTCTCGGAGCATTAGAGGCAAGTGAGACGGAGACAGTTATTTCCGGTGATGCAGTTGCAAATGGTGATATAACCGAAACTGTACCGGAACAGGATGTTGAAGAGAACACGGCAGAAGATGATGCGGAGGAACCAAAGGAAGAAGTAGAGGAAGCTGTTGCAGAAGAAGCTGTTGCTGAGGAAGCCGAGAAAGAAGCGGCAGAAGAAAAATCCAATGTTGTTGCCTTTAAGAAAGCAGAAGAGCCTGCTGTTGAGTCAGAAGCAACCGAAATTACAGAAGAAACAACAGTCGCAGAAGCAACCGGTACTGAGCCTGTACAGAAGACAGAACAGCCGGCGGGAGGCAACCGTTCCAGAAAGAAGAATCGCAAGAAGAACAGAACAAACAGAAATCAGAATCGTGCACAGGAGGCAAAGAAAGAAGCTCCTGCACCGGAAGAAATCTGGGATGATGAGAAAAATATCGATGAAGAAGTGGCAGAGCTTTACAAGCAGGGATTTGGAATTATGGAGATCGCGAACCAGCTTGGAATCGGTGTTGGTGAAACCAAGGTGATCATTAAAAATATTGAGAATCAGAAGCAGTAAATTGAAATTGTTTTATACGATAGGAGAAACGGCAGTATGAAGAAAAATATTTTTCAGAGGATTAGGCTTTGGACTTATCATTGGTGCGCTCGTTATGATGGTTGGAATTAAGTCCGGAAGCTTTGCAGATACAAAGAAGAATGATCCGTCAAAAGGAGATGCGGTAGAAGTTGTTGCATCAGAAGAAACTACTGAATCAGCGAAAACGACAGAGACTGCAACGGAAACGACAAAAGAGGATGCAGCTAAGGCAACGACGGAAGTGACGACAGAAGCTACAACAGAGGCGACGACAGAAGCAACTACGGAGGCTACGACAGAGACAACTACGGAGGCTACGACAGAGACAACTACAGAAGAAAAGAAAAAGGGTGGTTCGATTACGATCAAGCCGGGTATGTATGCAGAGGCAATCTCTCAGGCATTATATGATATCGGAATGGTAGACAGTGTACAGGATTTCTATGATTACCTTGTAAGCTCCGGTAATTCCATGAAACTGATGTGTGGAACTTTCACATTCAAGGGTGATGAAACCTACGATGAGATGATCACCATTATGAGAGATGGACGATAGTTATAGCATGAATTAAAACAAAATATGAGATAATGAGCATTGCGCTGGAATGTGCTCGCACATACCAGCATAATGCGAAAAAGACATGGAACTGTTAAGTGACATGAGATTATAAAAAGAAAGTGCTTGCATGCACTTTCTTTTTGTGTTATTATCAATTTCGTGTGTGGGCTTGTATATAGCAGGCTCATAAAAATAATATACATGCTGGTTGATTCCTGAAGTGGTGCCTATAGCTCGGGTGACTCGGTGAAAGAGAGATCAGCAGAAGAATATAACCATGGAGGTAGAAAAAATGAGCGTTATTTCAATGAAACAGTTATTAGAAGCAGGTGTACATTTCGGACACCAGACAAGAAGATGGAACCCTAAGATGAAGCCATACATCTACACAGAGCGTAATGGTATCTACATCATCGACCTTCAGAAGTCAGTAGGAATGGTTGACGATGCTTACAATGCAATCGGTGACTGCGTAGCAAATGGTGGAAAGATTCTTTTCGTTGGTACAAAGAAGCAGGCTCAGGACTCAATCAAGAGTGAAGCAGAGCGTTGCGGTATGTACTATGTAAACGAGAGATGGTTAGGTGGTATGCTTACAAACTTCAGCACAATCCAGACAAGAATCGCTACTCTTAAGAAGTACGAAGCTATGGAAGCTGACGGAACATTTGATGTTCTTCCTAAGAAGGAAGTTATCCAGATCAAGAAGGAGATGGAGAAGCTTCAGAAGAACCTTGGCGGTATCAAGGAAATGAAGGAAATTCCTGACATGATCTTCGTTGTAGATCCTAAGAAGGAAAGAATCTGTATCCAGGAAGCTCATTCACTTGGAATCAAGCTTGTAGGTATTGCTGATACGAACTGTGATCCGGAAGAATTAGATTATGTTATTCCTGGTAACGATGATGCTATCAGAGCTGTAAAGCTATTGTTTCAAAGATGGCAGATGCAGTTATCGAAGCTCAGCAGGGTGCTGATGCAACAGATGCTGAAGAAGTTGCAGATGAGGATGCAGCAGTAGAAGAGTAATATTTTAGAATATAAATACTAGAATTTTGGAGGTTATTACGATGGCTATTACAGCAAGCATGGTAAAAGAGTTAAGAGAACTCACAGGTGCTGGTATGATGGATTGTAAGAAAGCACTTACAGAGACAAACGGCGATATGGATGCCGCTGTGGAAGTACTCAAAAAGAGTGGTGCAGCTAAGGCTGAGAAGAAAGCAGCAAGAATTGCAGCAGAAGGTATCGCTAAGGTTGCAATTGATGGTAATACAGCAGTAGTTGTTGAAGTTAACTCAGAGACAGACTTCGTTGCAAAGAATGCAATTTTCCAGGAATTTGTACAGGCAGTTGCAGATAAGGCACTTACAGTAGATACAGAAAAGGCTGGAGATGGCGAAGACGTTGTTTCAATCCTTGATATGAAGGCTGATCTTGATGATAAGATTCTCAAGATTGGTGAGAAAATCTCCATCAGAAGATTTGAGAAGGTTACAGCAGATGTTGTTGCTTCTTATATCCATGGTGGCGGAAGAATCGGTGTTCTTGTAGCCGGTAACGGTGCTTCAGATGATGCAGCTAAGGAAGCACTTACAAACATTGCAATGCAGATCGCAGCTATGAACCCACAGTACATCTCAAGAGACGAGATTTCAGCAGATGAGCTTGCTAAGATGAAAGAGATCACAATTGACAGTGCATTAAATGATCCGTTCTCACTTCCAAAGCCGGTTCTTTCCAAGTTGATCGAGAAGGCTGTAGCCAGTGTATGGAGCGCAGAAGATGTAGCTATCTACGAAGAGAAGAAGTCAAATATGAACTTCTTACCTAACTTCCTTTCAAAGGAAGCTAAGGCTCAGTTAGCAGAGATCGCTTGTGCTGATAAGGAAGAGATCTCAGGCAACAAGATCTTCTCAGGACTTGTTGAAGGACGTATCTCCAAGCAGATGAAGGAAATCTGTCTTCTTGATCAGGTATATGTTAAGGCTGAAGATGGCAAGCAGACAGTTGCAGCATACCTGAAGTCTGTAAATCCTGCTCTTAAGATCGCTAAGTTCGTTCGTTTCGAAGTTGGTGAAGGTATGGAGAAGAAGAATGAAGACTTCGCAGCAGAAGTTGCTAAGCAGATGAATGTATAATTTTATTTGTTGAATGATAATAAAGTATTTCAAGCCCTTGAAAACATTATGTTTTCAAGGGCTGTTTTACAAATACGCGAAAAAGAAGCGGAGAAGATAACGATTATGAATGATACAGGGAATAAGCAGAAAATATTAAGATTACTGGAAATAACAGCCGGTGCATTTGGTCTGTTTGTTGCATTTGGTTGGTCTTTCTTTGATATGCTTGTTCGTTGCAAAGGGAAAAAACGACAGAAAAAAAAGAAATGGTTTCAACTGTCTCATATAAAGAAAAATCATCCAAGAGACAAATATGAAAAAGAATATGAAGAAGGAAAACTGTGGTGTGCTGAACAGCAGATGAAGGATTGCTTTATCAGAAGCAGAGATGGACTGTATCTGCATGCTTATTATCTTCCGACAAAAGAAGCGAAACGTTTTGTTTTGTTAAGTCATGGATATAAAGGTAGCGGCTTTGGCGATTTTGCATATACAGCACGTTTCCTTCATGAGAATGCGTGTAATTTATTGTTTATTGATCAGAGATGCTGCGGTTTGAGCGAGGGTGAATATATTACATTTGGTGCAAAAGAGCAATGGGATGTACAGCAATGGAGTTATTATATTGCTGCAAGAAACAGAGAGAAGCTCCCAATCTATCTTTATGGAGAATCCATGGGAGCTGCGGCAGTGCTTATGGCTTCCGGACATAAACTGCCGGAAGAAGTGAAAGGCTTGATTGCAGATTGTGGATTTTGCTCGATGAAACGGCAGCTTCAGGATATCGCAGCTAACTGGTTTCATTTGGGTTGGGTAGAGCTGCTTTTGTTCCGTGTAGATCTGTTTTGCAGGATGTTTGGAAGATTTCGTATGAGTGATGCTGACACGATAGATGCAATGAAGAAAAATAAACGTCCGGTTTTGTTTTTTCATGGGGAAGCAGATACCTATGTAGTTCCGGAGAATTCTGTATATAATTATGCATTATGCAGTGCTCCCAAAGAACTGGTCATTATACCGGAAGCACGGCATCTATGCGCGCCATATGCAGCTCCAGAGCTTTATCGACAAAAGCTGCTTGATTTTTTTGAAAAATATGATAATTAAAATAGAATCATCAGAAGTAACAGGATCCCTCTTAAGCAGATAAGGTAAATGCCGAATCTGTTTAAGGGGGATTTTTATATTGGGATAATTCTGATCCATAGATTACTTTTAAAGTTTCGGTCAATTTCATGTAAAGTGTTTGTTAAGTTGTACAAGGGGTGGAATTCAAAAATGAAATGTGATAAGTTCACAAAAGAATAAAGAATACAGGAGGTTATCCATGATGATGAAACAGTATCCCTTAACAGCAGCACAAAAAATGCATGATGACTGGATAAAAAAATATAAAACACAGCAGGTGTCCGGTGTCAGTGTTGTGGCATCTTTAAAAGCAGAACTGGATTTCGGACTTTTAAAAAAATGTATTCAGTTGGAATATGAGAGATATGGATGTATGCGTATTCGTTTTACGAAACGTGATAAAAATGGTGATGTGAAGCAATATCTTACTGAAAAAGAAACCCGTGATATTCCTTTAAAAGACTTATCAGGAATGCATATGGAAGAAGCAGACTATCTAATGCAGCAGTGGGCATATGAGACATTTGACGGAGATGATATTCCGCTTTGCGATGTAGTGATGGTTAAACTGCCAGATGGATATAATGGTTTCTTCATCCATATGGATCATAGATTGATTGATTCCTGTGGACTGGTTGTGATGATCAATGACCTGATGCAGTTATATACGCATTATAAATTCAATACACCATATCCGCAGAAGTTAGCTGATTTTGAGGAAGTGCTGGTTAAAGATCTGAATCGTGCAAATAATGAAAAACGTTTTGCCAAAGATAAAAAGTTCTGGGATGATCAGCTGGATGCATGGGGGGAACCCCTTTATTCTGATATCCAGGGTTTAGATGTACTGGAAGCATCAAGAAAGTTACATAGGAATAAAACACTCAGGGCTGCCGATATAGAATTAGATCAGTTGTTTGTGGCAGTAAAGGATTATCAACTGGAGCCGGAGCCAACGAAAAATCTGATAGATTTTTGTATGAACCATCAGCTTTCAATGACAAATCTGTTGTTGCTTGGTATTCGTACATATCTGTCAAAGATGAATCATGGACAGGAAGATATTACGATAGAAAACTTCATTTCAAGACGGTCTACTCATGATGAATGGACCTCCGGTGGTAGTCGGACTATTATGTTTCCATGTAGAACTGTGATTTCGGCAGATACTGATTTCCTGTCGGCAGCATATGAGATCCAGAATATGCAGAATCGGATCTATATGCACAGTAACTATGATCCGGCGTTGATCAGAGAGGAGATGCAGAAACGATATCATACACCGAAGAATACAGCCTATGAAAGCTGTTACCTTACTTATCAGCCGATGCCGGTAAAATTGGATAATCCTCATCTGGTACAAATTCCACAGCATGCAAAATGGTTTGCAAATGGTGCAGCTACAAAGAAAATGTATCTGACAGTATCTCATACAGATAATGGAGGTATGAATTTTTCATATCATTACCAGACCGCACATTTGGCAGAACATGATATGGAATTGTTATATTACTATATGATGCGGATATTGTTTAAAGGAATCGCGGAACCTGATATGAGTATCGGAGAAATCATGGAACAGGTATAAAATAAAACATATAAAGGAGAAATTATTATGACACAGGAAATGCAATTTAAGAAAATCATAGCACAGTATTGTGATGTTAAGCCGGAGGAGATGACAAACGATATGAAGTTCAGAGAAGATCTGGGCTTTAGTTCGCTTGATTTTATGTCTTTCTTGGGAGAAATCGAAGACACATTTGACATTGAACTGGAGGAAGACGATGCACTGCATGTATTCACAATTGTAGAAGCACTTGATCTGTTAGAGCGATTACAGCAGGAAACTGTATAATCAGAGAATATAAGTATATGATCGCAGTAAGTATGTGCGGAGGTATAATAAGATATGTTGATTCGTGATATTTTGGAAGAAAGCGAAAAAAAGTTTTCAGAAATAAAGGCAGTGCAATGGTTGAAGAAAAAGGAAATCTGTGATAGAAGCTACCGGGAGCTGATGGAGAATGCCAAGTCTGTCAGAAAAGGATTGTGTGAGGAAAGCTTTCAGGGAAAGCATATAGCATTGATCGGTAGTAGTTCTGTGGAATGGATAGAAGCTTATCTGGGAATTATAACAGGTCAGGCAGTAGCCGTTCCTCTTGATGCAGGACTTCCGGTAGAGGATTTGATAGATCTTCTGAATCGTTCAGATGCGGAAGCACTCTTTTTAAGTCCTAAAATTCAGACCTTGTCGGAACGGATACTGGAGAAATGTCCAAAACTGAAAAAAATCTGGATATTACAGGAAGAAAAAATCGAAACAAATCAGAAAAAGGTTGCATCTGTAGCAGAATTAATGACGTCAGGTATAAACGGTACAGATGATTTTGCAGCACCGGATCCGGAAGATATTGCTACGATTATTTTCACCTCCGGAACTACAGGAAAGAGTAAAGGTGTTATGCTGACACAGAGAAATCTGGCAGAAAATGTAAAATCTGTTAATTATACTGCAGAGCCCGGAACCATAGTATTAAGTGTTTTACCGATTCATCATGCATTTTGCCTTGTTATGGATTGGCTCAAAGGTTTTTCCTTTGGAGCAACGGTATGTATTAATGATTCTCTGTTGCATATGGTAAAAAATATGGGCGTCTTTCATCCTGATATTATGCTGATGGTACCTTTGATGGTAGAAACAATCTACAAACGTCTTTCGGCAATGAACCCGTTGATCCCAAAGAAAATAGTTGCAGCCAAGGCATTTGGGGGAAAGCTGAAAACAATATTTACAGGTGGAGCACATCTGGATCCGTTTTATATTGAGAAATTTGCAGAATATGGTGTAAATATTTATGAGGGATATGGAATGTCGGAATGTTCGCCTGTTATCAGCAGCAATGTACCGGAAGATCATAAGACCGGTTCTATAGGACGACCGCTTTCCAATGTTGAGATTTCTTTTGAGGATGGCGAGATTCTGGTACGGGGCAGCAGCGTTATGAAGGGTTATTATCAGATGCCGGAAGAGACTGCAGAGACCTTAAAAGGTGGATGGCTGCATACGGGAGATAAAGGATATCTGGATAAAGACGGATTCTTATTTATCAATGGAAGAATAAAAAATCTGATCATTCTTTCAAACGGAGAAAATATATCACCGGAGGAAATAGAAAATAAACTTGCTCTTGGAAAACTGGTGGGAGAGGTGATTGTGACAGGAGAGAACAATGGCCTAATTGCAAGAATCTATCCGGATCAGGATGCTGTCTCGGCAAAACGGATGAACGAGGAAACAATCAGATCAGAGCTTCAGGCATTTATTGACAGTTATAATAATACGCAGCCGACCTATCGTCGGATTACGGGGTTGATTATTCGTAAATATCCATTTATCAAGAGTGCAACTAAGAAGATAAAAAGGCAGGAAGTTCTGATTGATGAAGCACTTTAAGACAGATAAGGAAGTATACCTGTGAGAAATGACTGTGTCAGTATCCCGGCAATGATTTCTTCGGAACTCTCAAAATTTTCTCTTGTCCATTTATGGAGAACACCCAAGGTACTGCCAATGCTGCATGCGATCATATAGGAGACCTCTTCCTTGGAGTGCATGGAAGGCGTTGTTTTCCGGGTGGCATCTGTTACATAACGATGGAACATAGTTAAAGCCTTTTCAAAGAATTCATCGCCTCTTGGACTCCGGAGAATATTTGCCAGAAACGGATTCGTTTTGGTATAATTACAAATTGTCAGAAAGAAAGATTTGCATATATCCTGATTGTTTTCAGGATGAAAGTCTTCCATGAGGGTGAAAATATCCTGGATAGTTTTATCTTCAACAGCAGTTATAAGAGCTGGAATATTTTCGTAGTGGTTATAGAATGTACTGCGAACAATTCCGGCTCTTTTTATGATGTCGGTCACGGTAATTTTTTCTATTCCTTTTTCTTTCAATACCAATAAAAATGCATCACAAATGGTATCTTCAATAAAGCAGTAGCGTTCATCGGATATTTCATGCAACATAGTGGTCTCCTTTCTGATGTGTATTTATTTTATCACAGTTTTTATACAACCGGGTAAAAATGTAATGAAAATAGCTCCTTTTTCTGTATTTATGTAAAAAAGTTTATAATATCTTTATTTCCCTTACGAAATATGGTAACATATGAAAGTAAATTCGAAAACAGAGGAAAAGCATATGAAGTACAGATGCGTGGTTTCAGATTTGGACAGAACGATTTTAAGACGGGATGGGATTTCCCATAGAACAAAGGAAGTTCTTGAAAAACTGGCAGACAGCCACGTTATTTTTATTCCGGCAAGTGGAAGATCTGTTTATTCCATTCCAGAATGCATCCGGGAGATTCGGGGTGTCCGGTATGCGATCACATCCAATGGGGCAGCAATCTATGATTTATCAGATGATCATTCAGTATATAATTTAAAATTACGACCGGAAGTACCGGAGCAGATATTTGATCTGGTTACGGATAAAGATGTATTCTTTGAATGTTTTATAGACGGTAGAGGATATACATCTGAGATATATTATGAGAATCCAATGAATTTTGGAGAGTCAGAGGATATCAGTGCTTATGTAAGAAGCACCAGAACGCCGGTGCCTGATATAAGGCAGTTTATTTTACAGCATAATACGGAGTTGGATTCGATCTCAATTGTAGGACCGACAGAGAAAAAATACCGTATCATGCATGAATTAACGCAAAATATCCATACTGTTTATGTAACATCCGGAGCGCCGCGATTGATTGAGATATCTGATCGTCATTCCGGCAAACATAATGGGTTAAAGGAAGTTTTACGATTCCTTGGAATATCAATGGAAGAAACAATTGCTTTCGGCGATGGAGATAATGACAGTGAGATGTTAGCAGAAGCCGGACTTGGAGTTGCGGTTTTAAATGCGACAGAGCGTTGCAAGGAAGCGGCGGATCTTGTGATCGGTGATTATCTGGATGACAGTGTAGCCGAATTTCTGGAAGAAACAGTGCGGTAACGGCACACAGAATTTTGATTATAAAGCATGGCATATATCTGTAGTGAGGGACAGGTAGACAACCAATGCTTTTAATAAGAATAAACAAAAGAAAGGAAGGGAAATATGGATAAATTTTTCCACATTTCAGAGCGCGGTTCTAATGTTCGTACAGAGATTATGGCCGGACTCACAACATTTTTTGCCATGGCATACATTGTCCTGGTAAACCCAAATCAGGTAGCAGCAGATGGTAAGGCTGGATGGCTTGTTGCAGAAGGCGCAAGCGCAGCAGAAGTAGGCAGGGTTTGGAATGCAGTATTTATCGCATCCGTTCTTGTGGCTGTTATCGGTACACTTCTTATGGCATTCCTTGCCAGAATGCCGTATGCACAGGCATGTGGTATGGGACTGAATTCATTCTTCTGTACCTCATTTGTGTCCGGTGCATTCTTTGCAGGCTGCAGCGTGATTGAAGGTTATCAGTCAGGTCTTGTTATCATCCTGTTATCAGGTATCGTATTTCTGATCCTGTCTGTAACCGGACTTCGTAAGTACATTGCGACAGCCATGCCGGAATGCCTGAAGAAATCAATACCGGCCGGTATCGGTTTGTTCATCGCATTGGTTGGTTTAAAGGGTTCAGGTCTTGTACAGGCGAATAAGTATACACTGGTACAGATCTTTGATTTCCATGGAGCAATTTCAGGCGCAGAGACACCGGCAGCTGCATGGAAAGCAGTTATTCCACCGGTTGTAACTATCATCGGTATTATCCTGATCGCAGTTCTTGCAAAGTTAAATGTAAAGGGAAATATCGTAATCGGTATCATTGTTTCCACAGTCCTTTATTATGTATTTAATCTGGAGACACCATCTTTTGATGTATCCAGCATCGGTCAGTCTTTCAAAGACTTTGGCGAGATCGGTTTCCTTGGATGCTTCAAGGCGGATGCATGGAGAAATGCATTTGAAAGCCATATGTTGGTGGCGTATTCTCAGGTATCATGCTGATCGTTGCATTCTGTCTGGTAGATATGTTTGATACGATCGGAACCTTATACGGAACCGCATCACAGGCAAATATGTTAGATGAGAATGGTGACCCGATCAACTTAGATAAGAGTATGATGTGCGACTCTATCGGTACAGCAGCAGGTGCTATTCTTGGTACATCGACATGTACAACCTCGTTGAGTCAGCATCCGGTATCGCAGCAGGTGGTAGAACAGGTCTTGCAAGTTTAGTTACAGCAGCCTGCTTCGCAGTATGTCTGTTCTTAAGCCCGATCGCAGGTGTGATCCCAACATGTGCAACAGCTCCGGCACTGATCTTTGTAGGTGTATTAATGGCTAAGAACTTTGCCAAGATCGATATGGATGATATGCGTTCAGCAGTTCCTGCGTTCCTTACCTTCCTTATGATCCCATTAACCTATTCTATCTCAAATGGTATCGGTGTAGGATCAATTTCATACGTTCTGATTACCTTATTCACAGGTAACTACAAG
Source organism: Clostridium sp. AM46-21 (assembly GCF_003480025.1). Taxonomy (NCBI): domain Bacteria; kingdom Bacillati; phylum Bacillota; class Clostridia; order Eubacteriales; family Clostridiaceae; genus Clostridium; species Clostridium sp. AM46-21. The sequence continues at coordinate 28,077 of NZ_QUIB01000009.1, read as the reverse complement.
AAGAAAGATATCGTTGTAACGATCATCGCAGCGTTATTCGTTGTAAAGTTCATCTTTGTTACAATGTAAAAATATCATCATTTTATTAAAAGAAAATACCGGCAGCCACATTCCTTTTAAGTGGCTGCCGGTATTTTTATGCATAAAAAATATGCACCAGAGTGGAATCGAACCACCGCACACGGCTCCGGAGGCCGTTGCTCTATCCACTGAGCTACTGGTGCATGACTTATATATAATACAATATTTCGCTGAAATAATCAAATATTTTCTTATATTTCTTCGCTGAATTATGAATACTTCCTGGATGAACTTGCAAAATACAGAACAGAATGGTAGAATTTTGTCGATATAAAATATGAAAAGGAGCATAGGAAAATTGAATCATAAAAAAAACAGTTTTCTTGGTGATACATATATAAAGACAAAAGAAGGAGAGATCGTGATCCGGGCTGGAATGAAGCTTGCGATTGGCTGGGTGATATTTGCATTATTGTGTTCCTGTTATGTGTACGCATTTTTTATCAGAAAACCCAAAATTGTGCCGGGAGAAAATAATACGGTTGAGCTGACGATTCCGGAGAATGCATCATATAAGAAAAGTGATGTTTCAGAGATCAATGATCTGGTTAGTAAGTATCTTACGGCAAAAGCAGCCTGTGATCAGGCAACGTTACAGTCACTGGTGACGGATCCAACCGAGTTTGATGATATGTCAGTATTGGAAAACTCTGCAAAATACCTAAAAGGTTTTGAAGATACGACCTGTTATCTGGCAGATGGTTATGCAGAAGGAGAATATGTTGTGGTTGAATTGTCCTATATGGACATTGCGGACGTAGAATCAAAGCCGCTTGATATCGTGACCTTCTATATTATAACAGACCAGGACGGTTCGTATAAGATCGCTAATGGGGAGCTGTCAAATGCACAGCTTTCTTATCTGAACAGCTTTAAGGCATCAAAGGATATTCAGGATATCTATGTTCATGTAAAAGAGAATACAGAATATCTTCTGGATACAGATAAAACATTCCGGGCATTTTATGATTTGATCAGCAAACCGGCTACAACAGAGAATACTGCAGCTACACCGGAAGATGCACAATAGGAAGGATATTTTAGCTGATTCTGCAAATGTGTGAACCAGTTAGCAGTAGGTTTGTAAGCAGATATCAAGACATAAAAAAGTTCCATAAAAGAATTCTTCGGATATGACAGAATTCTGATACGGAACTTTTTTGTTTTATTATTTGCCTTATATAATATAGAAGTTACAGACGACCGTCCGCAGACATACTAGATAGCATTTTCTTCATTTACAGGAGATACAATACCGATGTCGATTCCACGAGTTTGAACAGGAGTGGAGAATACGATCTGTGTTTCTGTATTTCCGAATCGCTGTAGCTGGCCAATGAAAGAATCCAGTTCCATTGTGCTTGGAAAACAAACCTTCATCAACATAGAGTAGGCACCGGTCACACAATTACATTCTAGTACATTGGGGCAGGCATCGATAAAGGGATAAAAGGTTGGTTTCTGTTTTGGATCGAGTGCCATGTGTATAAATGCGGTAATGTGATACCCCAGAGCTTCCGGGTTGATGCCTGCATGGTATCCGGTGATCACACCTGCCTTTTCCAGCCGGTCGATTCTTGCAGATACCGCAGGAGAGGAGAGAAATACTTTATTTGCCAGATACTTTAAAGGGGTTCTGGCATTGTGCTGTAATAAATGTAATATTTTCTTATCGATATTATCCATATATTCACGTCCTTTATAAAATGTTATAACTTCAGCTTCTAAATTTAAATACAAAAAAAGGTGCGTTTCCGTAGAAACACACCTTTGCGTTTGCCTTATTATACGTCGGAAAAAGAGAAAAAACAAGCCCCGAAATTGAAAAGTTGTAATTGTTTACTTTTAATGATCAGAATGGTATGATTAAAAAGATATGGTTATAAAGAAAACAGATAAAAAGAGCGGCAAAACAGTCGCGGCAGAGAGACAGAACAGGAAGGGTCATGATATGGCAGAAGGCATTCGAATTAATAAATATCTGAGCGAAGCTGGCATTTGTTCCAGACGTGCGGCAGATGAATATATATTAAAAGGCAGGATCACAATAAATGGGAAGCCTGCGGAAATGGGACAGAAGATAGAGGCAAATGACAGGGTAATGGTCGATGGAAAGCCTGTAAGAAAGCGTGAAGAGACAGTTATTCTTGCATACAATAAACCACTGGGACTGACCTGCACGGCAAGTCATGATGATCCGGATAACATCTTTGATCATATTAAGTATCCGATCCGATTGCAGTATGTAGGAAGATTAGATAAGGATTCACAGGGATTACTGCTTTTGACAAACGATGGAGACCTGTCAAACAGTATCCAGAAGTCAGTCAATAATCATGAGAAGGAATATCGTGTCCGTGTGAATAAGCCGATCACGGACGAATTTTTAACACAGATGGCGGCAGGTGTTCCGATTCTTGATACGGTGACAAAAAAATGTCGTCTGTATAAGATCGATAATTATTCCTTTAAGATCATAATTACACAGGGGCTGAATCGCCAGATCCGCCGAATGTGCGAATATTTTGGATATAAGGTCGTAAATCTGAAACGGCTTCGAGTGATCAATATTCGTCTGGGGAATCTGAGACCGGGTGAGTACCGCCATTTGACAAAGGAAGAAGAAACAGAACTCAGACGTTTAGTGGAACGAAAAGAAGAAGTAAAAACAAAGCGGGAAGAAGCACAGCCGGATAATAAAAATGAACAGAATGTTGTTGGAAATAAGAGGTATGTCAGTTGGAAAAGAGAGACAGAATCAAAGAATTAGTTGAAAAACTGAATGAGGCATCAAAGAAATATTATCAGGAAGATACCGAGATCATGAGCAATCTGGAATATGATGCCTTGTATGATGAACTGGTAGAACTTGAAAAAGAGACAGGAATTGTAATGTCGAACAGTCCGACGGTTCATGTCGGATATGAGATTGTAAGTGAGCTTCCGAAAGAGGCTCATGAGCATCCAATGCTTTCTCTTGATAAGACCAAGAGTGTGGAAGCACTGGCAGCATGGCTTGGCACACATCAGGGTGTGATCTCATGGAAGTTAGATGGTCTTACCGTTGTCCTTACCTATGAGAATGGCACGCTTGTAAAAGCAGTAACCAGAGGAAATGGCTTAGAGGGCGAGGTTATAACGAACAACGCAAGAGTATTTGCAAATATTCCGAAAGAGATTCCATATAAGGGTAAGCTGACGATCCGTGGAGAGGCAGTTATCAAGTATTCAGATTTTGAGAAGATAAATGAGCAGATCACAGATGCAGATGCAAAATATAAAAACCCGAGAAACTTATGCAGCGGCTCTGTCAGACAGTTGAATAACCGCATTACAAAAGAGAGAAACGTACATTTCTTTGCCTTTAATCTGGTGGATGGAGAAGATGTGGACTTTAAGAATTCCTTTTCCTATGAATTAGACTGGCTGGAGCAGCAGGGCTTTGATGTCGTAGAGCATTATTTGATCGATGCTGATAAGCTGCCGGAGCGTGTAGCAAAGTTTGCAGAACAGATTGAGCAGAACGATTTTCCTTCGGATGGTCTGGTACTGGTGTTAGAAGATCTTGCATATGGAAAGAGTCTCGGTAGAACAGCGAAGTTCCCAAGAGACAGTATGGCATTCAAATGGGCGGATGAACAGGCAGTGACCCATCTGCAGTATGTGGAGTGGAGCCCTTCCAGAACGGGACTTATCAATCCGGTTGCGGTATTTGATCCGGTGTCCCTTGAAGGAACAACAGTCAGCCGTGCAAGTATCCATAATGTCAGTATCCTTCGGTCGTTGCAGCTTGGGATCGGAGATGAGATCTCGGTCTATAAGGCAAATATGATCATTCCGCAGATTGCCGAAAATCATACCAGAAGTGGAAATGTATCGATTCCGGAATCCTGTCCTGCCTGTGGTGGTCTGACAAAGATCGTGACGGAGGGAGAGGGTGTAGATCAGGTAGAGACCCTTTATTGTACCAATGAATTCTGCCCTGCAAAGAAGTTAAAATCATTTGCTCATTTTGTATCCAGAAATGCTATGAATATTGACGGTCTCTCAGAAGCCACGATAGACAAATTTATTGAACAGGGATATCTGGATCATCTGGATGATCTCTATCACCTGAATCGTCATGAAGAAGAGATCGTTGAGTTGGAAGGCTTTGGAGAGAAGTCTTATGCGAAGCTGATTCAGGCTGTTGATACATCCAGACACACAACGATGAACCGTTTTGTCTATGGCCTTGGAATTCCTGGGGTCGGAGATGCAACAGCGAAGCTGATCTGCAAACATTTTAAAAATAACCTGGATCAGATCATGCATGCGGATGTAGAAGCATATACAGAGATTGATGGAATTGGAACAGTGATTGCAGAGGAAATTGTAAGATATTTTAAAAATCCGTCGAATTGTGCTATTATAGATAGGTTGCTTCGTGAATTAGAGTTTGAAGCAGAGACTGAAACGGTACCACAGACGCTTGCAGGTATTACCTTTGTAATAACCGGAAGTCTGGTACAATTTGCAAACCGGGATGAGATGAAGCAGTATATCGAAGACCGGGGCGGAAAGGTAGCAGGTTCTGTATCTTCAAAGACCGGATATCTGGTCAATAACGATGTGACATCCACATCTTCGAAGAATAAAAAAGCACAGAGTCTGGGAATACCGATCATTTCAGAAGCGCAGTTTCTGGAACAGTTTTCCTGATAATATAGAAACAGAAAAATGGCAGTTGAAACAGAAAGGACTTGATAGAAAATGCCAATTAGAGTTGACGATGATTTACCGGTAAAGAAAATACTGGAGGATGAGAATATCTTTGTGATGGGTTCAGACAGAGCCATCCGTCAGGATATCCGTCCGCTTGATATATTGATATTGAACCTGATGCCTTTAAAGCAGGATGCAGAATTACAGCTTATGAGAAGTCTGTCAAATACGCCGCTTCAAGTGAATATTTCCCTGATCCGTACGATGACATATGAATCCAAGCATGCACCAAAAGGCCATCTGGAACGGTTCTACACCGATTTTTCCAGCATCAAAGATCGGAAATGGGATGGATTCATTATCACAGGAGCACCGATCGAGAAGATGGAATTTGAAGATGTAGAATACTGGGATGAATTAAAAGAAATCATGGACTGGTCGGAGAAAAATGTAACCTCCACGATCCATATCTGCTGGGGCGCACAGGCAGGTCTGTATTATCGGTATGGGGTGCAGAAGCATGAGCTGGATAAGAAATTATCAGGAATCTATATGCATCATACCTTCCACAGAAAGACACCGCTTGTTCGTGGGTTTGATGATATCTTTTATGTACCGCATTCCAGATATACAGGTGTAGACAAAGATGAGATCGTAAAAAATCCGCATCTGGAGATCGTAGCGGAGTCCGATGAGGCAGGTCCTTATCTGATCATTGGCGATGAAGGAAAGAATATATTCGTAACCGGACATCCGGAATATGATATTCTGACGCTTGATAAAGAATATAAGCGTGATCTTGCAAAGGGACTGAATCCGGATATTCCGGTAAATTATTATCCGGACAACGATCCAAGCAAGACACCGATCAAATCTTGGCGTTGCCATGCTAATACATTATATGCCAATTGGCTGAATTATTACGTCTACCAGATAACCCCTTATCTGTGGACAGAAAAGGCGGATAAAAAGAAAGATGAAACAGCAGAATAAACGATTAATACTTCTATGTATAGCAGCTTTGTTGATATTGTTTATGGGAGCCGGGAAAAATACCGGAAATGTGCAGGCTGCGGAATCAGTAAAGAAACAGGAATTATCACAGGACGAGAACACACATACATTTTCAAATGCCAGTGACGGTTCCTTCCAATATGATTATGCAGTAAAGTCAGATTACTATAAAGGTATGGGTGTAGATGAGAGCACCGGACTGAAATATGCACTTGTAAGCTATGATGAGAAGCTGTGGGCGGTTGTAGTAACTAAGAAAAGTGAGTTTAATGGTTCCTATGATACCAGCTCTTATACAGGCAAGATGTCATTGAAATTTAAGCCGGCAACGACAAAGACCGTGCTTCGGTTTTCAAAAAATAAAACCGGAAACACAGCTCTTGAAAAATGCTTTTACTATAGTGACGATTATTCCATTCTGACAACCGGTTTTTCAAAGGATATATATTACATTGACGGAACACCGGTAAAAGGAATCAAGAAGGTAGCGGGAACGTATTATTTCTTCCGGAAAGGAAAGCGGGTGGATGAAACCGGCTGGTATCCATATGGAAGATCACAGGTATATGTAAAGGATGGAAAGGCAATATTCCGCTTTTCAGGAGATGCCTGTTATTCATTTACAAATGGCAAGAAACAGCGTGTAACGGATCGTTACATCAGCGTTAAAGGCACAGTGTACTGGTTTGATGCAGCGGGTGCACTGGCACAGGGAATGAAACAGGCCGGCGGAGAATATTATTATCTGCGGGATGGTGTAAGCCGTCGGAACTATTATAAAAAGGTTGATCGTTATGGCTATTATTTTGGCGAAGATGGCAAAGCAGTAAGAGATACATGGGTAAATGTAAAAAATGCCATGATGTATTTTAATGCAAATGCACGTAATACAAAGACCTATTATCTGGATGGATATAAGGACAGCGAGCGGATCGGAATGTATAAGATCTACAGTAAAAACAAATGGAATTTTGTAACAGATGGCATTTATAAGATCGATGGCTCATTTGTATATTTTAAAAATGGAAGACATTATACATCAACCAGATGGTACAGCTCAAATGATACGACCATGTATTATATCCGAAAGGGAGAAGTGCTCTATAAACGAAAACAGTCCGGAAACGGATATGTGCTGTATCAGGCAAATGGAGTCAGATGGAAGAAAGTTTCCAGTATGTGGGCGCCATATAATAAAGGAAAAACCTTTTACTATGATAAAAATGGAACAAGTCTGTACCGGTATTTTAATGCCAGCTATTCAAAGAGCAAATACAGGAACACAGTATGGATCTATGATGCAGGAAGTTCCGGATGGCAGCAGGTAACAGATAAATTATTAAATATTCATTCGGATTATTATTATATACCGGAAGATGGCGTGATAAAGGCAGAAGAGGCTGGCAGACCATTGACAAAAAAACTGCAGTCTATACGGATGCTTCCGGAAAAGTATCAAAATACATATATTATGACAAGACCGGAAAATATTCCATATACAGAGAAGGACAGAAGCTGGATCAGATCGTTCCGGGGATTGTTACTGTCCAGATCAATGGCAAGACGGTATATTACCTGATGAATGAACAGGGACAGAGTGTATCTGGAAGTCAGTCCGTGGATGGATATCTATATGACTTTGATAAATATGGACGTGCATATAGCAGACGACTGGAAGGTTCTGTTTACTGGGATACGGATGCATGGATGAAGCGCGTGATCCTGGCATATCTGGGTAAGACAAATATATATTGCAATGTATTTGTCGATCAGGCATTTGCACTTGCTGGTGGAGATGTTCCATCGCAGAAACTTGCGGTTCAGTATACAAGTCCGGAAAAAGGCGGTATCCTGTTAGATCGGATGTATACCGGAACGGAATGGGGCGGTGCCGGAACTGTGACCGGAAAAGTTGTTCTGTCAGATGGGAAAAGCTGGATGAAACAGGATTCGATTCAGTTGAATTCAGATATTGTAGATTTCTCATATGATGCATTAACTCCGGGAGACGTGATCGTATATTATAAAAACGGAGAGACAGAGGCAAGCCATGTTTCCCTGTTTCTTGGTAAGTTTAAAAATGCGGCAGCGGTTAAGAAATATCTGATCCGGATGGGTGTTCCCAAACAGTTGGCGGAAGCCTGTGTCAAGGACTGGGGCGCTTATTATGATAATGATGGAACTTACTGGTGTATTCACGGTGGAATGGGAAGCAGTAGTCAGGTCTATATCAGTAACAGTACTTATTGTATTCCGGCATCCGGCAATACATATACATATGGAAGAAAGATCATAAATGTGATCGACTGATAATACAAAAGCATTAGAATGCGGATATTGCATGGTTGTATGTAACTTACAACAGCAAATTGTCCGTATCTAATGCTTTTTTAGATGTTTATTCCTCAGAAGATAATTCTTCCCACTGTTCATACATCGTGTTCAATTCTTCTTCTACAGAATTTCGTTCTTTTGTCAGATCATTTAACAGTGCAACATTTGTTGCATTTTCAGGAACCAGAAATTCTTCATCAATTTCAGCCAGACGGTTTTCAAGCTGTTCGATCTTGTCTTCCAGCTTTTTCAGATCATTTGCTTTTTTCCGAAGTCTTGCCTGTTCGGCTTTGTTTTCCTTCCAAGAGAGCTTTGCCTGGGATTCTGCCTGTTTTTCCTGAGAGACAGTATCAGATACTGGTGCAAATGCCTGCTTTCCGGTGGAAGCCGGCTGGGCTCTGTGGCTTTCGTAGTAATCATAGTTTCCAATATAATTGGTTAACTGCTTATCCTTTAATTCGATGATCCTTGTTGCTGTCTGATTGATAAAATATCGATCATGGGATACATAAAGGACTGTTCCGGTATAGTTCCGTATCGCTTCTTCAAGGATCTCCTTGGATGTGATATCCAGATGGTTGGTCGGCTCATCGAGAATCAGGAAGTTTGCAGATGAGAGCATCATTTTGGCAAGGGATACACGCCCTTTTTCGCCCCCACTCAAGTCTGCGATCCGTTTGAACACATCCTCTCCGGTAAACAGAAAGGCGGCAAGAACGTTTCGGATCCTGGTATTGGTCAGGTCGGGATAGGCGTTGCTGATCTCGTCAAATACCGTATTGTTCATATTCAGGACCTGATGCTCCTGATCGTAGTAACCGATCTTGACACGGGAGCCTAAGATGACAGTTCCGTCATCCTTTGGAACAAGCTTGTTGATGATCTTTAAGATCGTAGTCTTACCGGTTCCGTTTCCGCCGATCAGGGCGACATGCTCACCACGTTTGATCTCCATATTCAGATCGGAAAACAGATTATACTGTTCAAAGGCTTTGGACAGCCCTTCGATCGTAAGTACATCTTCACCGCTGATAACGGATGGTTCCAGCGTCAGCCGCATTTCACTGTTTAATTCGGTTGGCTTGTCCAGACGTTCCACACGGTCTAACATTTTTTCACGGCTTTCTGCCCGTTTGATCGATTTTTCACGATTGAACTGCTTTAATTTTGTGATAACTTCTTCCTGATGCTTGATATCTGCCTGCTGGTTTAAGTAGGCTTTCATCATATTTGTCCGGATCTCGGCGCGCTTTTGAGAGAAGTAGGTGTAGTTTCCGTTATATACGGTGCTGTGTCCACGATCAAGTTCTACGACCTTTGTTACGATCTTATCCAGAAAGTAACGGTCATGGGAGACAAGAATCACACTTCCCTGATATCCGGTTAGAAAGGTTTCAAGCCAACTGATCGAATCCATATCCAGATGGTTGGTCGGCTCATCCAAGATGATGATATCCGGTTTTGTAAGAAGAAGTCTGCCGAGTGAAAGACGGGTTTTTTGTCCGCCCGATAAGGTATCGGTATGACGGTCGAAATCTTCTTTGGAGAAGCCGAGACCTTTTAATACTCCGGTGATCTCACTTTCGTAGGCATATCCGTTTTTATATTCAAATTCATGTGTATAGCGGTTATAGGTTGAGAGGGCGGCTTTCAGTTCGTCGCCAGTCAGTGTTGTCATATCCTGTTCCAGTTTGCGGATCTTATCCTGAAGCTCGATCAAAGGCTTCATGGCATCCTCCATCACGCCGTATACCGTATCGTCATAGAAAATATCCTGATGCTGGGAAAGGTAACCGATTGTACGGTCTTTTGATAAAACAATCTGTCCGGAATCTGCTTCTTCTTCCTGCATAATGATCTTTAATAATGTTGTTTTGCCTGCACCATTGATACCAACGATCGCCATTTTTTCCTTATCTTCAAGATGAAAGGATACATTGTCGAGAATTACGTTGGTTCCGAATGCTTTACTTATATTTTGACAATCGAGAATCATAAGATTCCTCCTTATTTTCTTATATCATGTCAGATCTCATAACATTATATCGGTGTGTCAGGAAATAAGCAATATCCATTGAAATAGAATTTTAATAAAAAGGGAGTATTTTCACATAAAATTTAGAAAAAGGTTATGTCATAAAAATTGACTGACAAGGGAATAAAATGGTATCATAACAGTGTATTTTTGTGCGCTTTTTACGGGTGAAAGTTATTTGAAAAGCAGGTGGTTATATGGAACGTAATAATGAGTCTCTGGCACTGATCAGTGACAAAGATATTCAGGAATTGAATGATATAAGAACGAAGCTGGAACAGACGTTGATGACGAAGCTCAGAAATGCCGGAATCTATTTTCACAGTATGTCGAGAGTAAAGACACTGACGTCATTACAGCGTAAGTTAGATACAGGAAAATATGGCACGGGAAAAGATGATAAGAAGATACAGGATCTGATCGGTATCCGTATTAATTTATTTTATACAGAAGATATCAGGATCAGTGAAGCACTGCTCGAAGACACCTTTATGGTAGATAATTGGTCAAAGACAGCATGGGAAGAGAACCGGTTTGAAGCCCAGAAGTGCAATGGTGTATTTAAGATCCCAAGCAAATATCTGATCAACATATCCGATCAGTTGTGGGAGCAGCCATTTGACCGGACCTTTGAGGTTCAGCTCAGAACGGTTCTGTTTGAGGGCTGGCATGAGATCGAGCATGAGATGCGGTACAAGTATAAAATGGATGAAGGCTTTGATGATAACAGAAGCAGTTTGTGGGATGGACAGGAAAAGGATGCCCGCATGATGAACAGCATCATCGCAAACCTAGAGCTGTGCGACTGGTCAATCGTGCAGATCTTCGATAATCTGGCAAGAGATCAGTATATCAAGAAAAACTGGGAAAATGCGATCCGAAGCAAATACCGGTTAAAGATCACACAGGATAAGATTAAGCCTGAGGTTCGGGCATATTTTGATGAACATCCGGAGGTCGTAGAGAAGTTCTGGGCGGTATCCAAGCAGCAGCTTGTAAATATTCTGCTGAATAAAAAATATCAGAAGGTATTGTCGCCGAATAGGGTAATCTACCTCATTAATAAAGAAGTGGTAAATGACGAATTCATATCAGCACAGCTTGACAGAGAACAGTTCGGCAGGGTGTTGAACAAAGAGATCAAGCAGGAGATCCGGCCGCTGGTATCGGATCTGGTATTTGACCAGACGATACGGATACGGGATGACGGATTTGACCGGGCAAGTGAGATCATATACGAATGGGCGTACCAGCATATCTCCCTGATATTCGGACAGATGCCAAAAAAAATGGAGTCTGTTTCTTATGAAGTGATGGGGTATAAGTTAAAGGTTGTTGCAGAGAAGGAATATTTTCTAATGGATATGCAGACGATCAGCAATGAAGAAGCCGGTATGATCTGGCATGTGGTTGCAGAACTCCGAAAAGAAAGCGATGGATTGTATCTGACCTGCCGTCATATCTGTGAGAATATCTATTCCAGAGAGCGCCGGTATAATCGACCGAAGTTTATGCGGGATATATTTAATCAGGTCGGATTCCTGGATGCGGACGTATTTATGGATGAAGACACCGAAGCGGTTCCGATATCCGCAGACCAGCTTAAAAGCCTTCTTTCACATGCTGGTAGAAGTCTTCCGGTGATCCTTGTAGATAAGCCGGAGCAGATTCCAGACTGGGCGCAGGATTTTGACGGATATACGATCAATGCAGAGGTTCTCTGTAAATCATTAGCCGGTATCTGTCATGTGTTCCTGGGAGATGAGAGCTGTATCAGCCGGATGCAGGAGATTTATGGAAATGAGAGTGTTGATGGCGCGGTATTCTACTGGGGCAGAGATGATGAAAGCCCTACGATATTTACACAGGAGGCCATCCGAAAAGCTTGTTTTGAAGAGGTCAATCACAGCGTTGATGAAGACGAGGAATACGAGAAAGCTTTCCGATATCGTCTGCGAGAACTGGTCTGTCAGGAATTCCATTAAAAACCGGGTTGCAAAGATCAGAAAATGGATGTATGATTTGAGCGGAACAAATTTGAATGAAGTGGAGACAATATACAAATGGAAATCAGAGATATAAATGAAATACGGTCAGCGATCAAGTACATGGATTACAAGCCTGTAATGCTGGCAAAGTTTTATGATATTAAAAGCTTATTGTTTAAAGAGATTTTAGAGAACGAAGACTATTACAAGGTTGCCAGCATATTGCCGAATCCGGGCAATGACAACAAGATTGTAAAGTGTGTCAACATTCTGGATAAGAAATACATGGCAGGACGGGAAGTTGTAGACTGCACGAAGACACCGGGAGCAATACCGGCTGAAGCTGCAGAGATTCTGAAAAGCATTCGTGCGACAGAAGATCCTGCATCCGTAAAGCTTTCCTTCGGTAAAGAAATGAAAGCAGAGGTATATATGAATATCCCAAGAGGTAACAGCCTTACGATTTCAGATATGACGATCACACCGGAGACAGAGCTTACAGTGATGAATCTGTATAATACATATTATACAGAGGGCTTTATACTTGCACTTCACTTTGATGAGTTTGCAGTAGCGATAGAGCCATCTGCCTTAGACGGAATCAAAGGTCAGGGTGATGTATTTGTCTATGCGATGACAAAGAATGCCATTTATAAAGATTTTGGAAGCAGATACTTTGATGTAGAAGCAATCCTGAAATATTACAGAGGATAGAAAAAGGTGCAAAGCGAGGAGCTTTGCAGACAGAGACAAAAAGAGAGCTGGAACCGTGGTTGGCAACAGCTCTTTTAATTTACGCGTGGGATGTTCCTGTGAACAGGTTTGCAAAGTGTGTTTATGCCTGTATTGGCTGTTATATATGGAGGAATAAATGCTTTGAAGAATAAACTTGCATTATTATCAGGTATATTATGTATCGGGCTGGTAATTGCGTTTATCTTTTATACCGGAAAGGATAACCAGAAAAAAAAGGGGTATACGACGACCGGATTTGCCATGGGAACTGCAGTTACGGTATCGGTCTATTCGGATCAGGGCAGACAGGATGCGGATGCAGTGATCGACTGCGTAAGCAGACTGGAGCGTGAACAGATCTCATGGCGGATAGAAGGCGCAGAGGTATACCGTGTGAATCATGAATATAAGGCAGGAGAGCCTTATGAGATAAGCTATGACCTGGCATCTGCGGTCTTGCAGGAAAAAGAAGTAAGCGCGGCAGGAGATGACCTGCTGGCACTCACGATCCGTCCGTTAGCGTCCTGCTGGGGTATCGAAGATGGGAAGAAAGAAGTACCGGAGACTCAGAAGATAGAAGAAGCCTGTTCGGTAGTTAACGATTCGAAAGTGCATATCGTAGACGAACAGGGAAAAGAACTGACACAGGTAAGTGAGCTTTCAGAGGATGGAACATGGTATGTGCTGTTTGATGAAACAGGCTTAAGCCTTGATTTCGGTGCGATGGGAAAAGGCATTGCTTGTGACCGGGTGGCAGAAAGCCTTGAAGAAAATCAGGCGGAAGGCGCTTGTGTGGCAGTCGGCGGCAGCGTTTTATGCTACGGCGCAAAGCCGGATGGTTCCGGTTTCCGGATCGGTATTCGTGATCCGAGAGGAAATGAAAATGATATGATGGGAACCGTAGAAGTCCGGTCAGACAGGCATCCGGTCTATATATCAACATCCGGCGATTATGAGAAGTATTTTATTCAGGATGGAAAAAGATATCATCATATCTTAAATCCAAAGACCGGATACCCGGCAGACACCGGAACGATATCAGCGACAGTGATCTGTGAAAGCGGTGCATTAAGTGATGCCTTATCAACGATGTGTATTCTGCTTCCGGCGGATCGGGCACTTAAGCTTGTAAAAAGCTTTGACGCAGATGTGATCCTGCTCGATAAGGATAAGAATATATATATGACAGAGCAGGCAGGAAAACAGTTCACGATAACAAATGGAGACTATAAAGTAAAATGATAAAAAAAAGAGACATCATTCTGGCACTTGTGCTGATCCTTTTAGGAATCGTCTGCTATGGAGTCATCCGGCTGGGTCAGAAAAAAGGCAGTCAGGTTATTATATATGAAGACCAGAAAGAGATTGGCAGATATGATCTGAATACAGATACCACGAAAGAGATTCAGACCGCAAAAGGAATGAATATTCTGGAAATAAAGAATGGAATGGCATATGTAACAGAAGCAGACTGTCCGGATCAGGTATGTATTCGTATGGGGAAGATATCGAAGACCGGAGAGAATATTGTCTGCCTGCCGCATAAGCTGGTGATTCAGGTGGAAGGTGATGTTGGACAGGAATCAGAATATGATAATCGATAAGGGCTATTCATAGTATAGCAGGAAAGGCATATATAGAAAGAAAAGATGGGGAAGAAACAAAAAAATTCCAAAAAAAATCTACAAATAGGAAGATACAGAAAAAGGCTCATAACAGCGCAGGAACGATAGCACAGCTTGGAATGTTTATTGCGGTTGCAATGGTGTTTCATATATCGAATCCTTTATCCGGATCGATATCGCGGTACCGGGAATCAAGCTCGGACTTGCCAATATTGTAACTATTGTAGTGCTGTGCAAGCTTGGACTTGCGGATGCGGTTTTGGTATCCGTGCTCCGTATCTTCCTGTCGTCTTTATTATTTGGCAATTTTACCGTTATGATATACAGTCTTGCCGGAGCAGCAGTCAGCATGCTGTTTATGTGGATCTCTGTTAAGATCGGTTTTTTTTCAACAACGGGAACGAGTATTCTTGGAGGTGTCGGACATAATGTTGGTCAACTTATCGTTGCATATCTGGTGATAAAGAACCAAAATATCCTGATATATGCTCCGGTTTTACTGGTCTCTGGAACGATCACGGGAGTTCTGATCGGTCTTGCGGCAGCATTTGTCATGCGGGCGGTTGGCGGCCAGATTGGCAAGTTTTAGGGTTGTTTTTGACCCTGTGAAGTATTATTATATGATTAGTTTTTCTCGATAACAGAGAATGAATTGATAAGAATAACGAGAGAAAGAGGTATGCAGATGGGTTTATTAACTTTTTCGGGTGGTATTCATCCATATGAAGGCAAAGATCTAACAAAAGACAAGCCTGTCAGAGAATATCTTCCAAAGGGAGAGTGTGTTTATCCGCTCAGTCAGCATATAGGTGCACCGGCTGTTCCGATCGTAAAGCGTGGCGACCGTGTACTGGTAGGACAGAAGATTGCAGAGGCGGGAGGATTTGTTTCGGCAAATATCCATTCTTCAATCTCAGGAACGGTAAAAATGATCGAACCGAGGATGACAAGTGGCGGTAATAAAGTAAATTCAATCGTAATAGAAAATGACGGTTTATTTGAGACGGTTGATTTCTCCGAGAATGTGCGAGATCTCTCCACACTTTACAGAGAAGACATCAAGGATATGATCAAGGAGGCAGGTATTGTTGGAATGGGCGGTGCAGGTTTTCCGTCTCATGTAAAGCTGTCACCGAGAAATGAAGATGATATCGAATATATCATTGTAAACGGTGCGGAGTGTGAACCGTATCTGACTTCTGATTACAGAAGAATGTTAGAGGAGACAGATAAGCTGATCCTTGGACTTCAGATCTGTGTAAATCTGTTTGATAAGGCAAAGGGAATTATCGCGATTGAAGACAATAAGCCGGAAGCAATTGCAAAGATCTCAGAGCATCTGGCTGATAACGATAAGATCGAGGTAAAAGTTTTAAAGACAAAATATCCACAGGGTGCGGAACGTCAGTTGATTTATGCAACGACAGGAAGATATGTGAATTCCAAGATGCTTCCTGCAGATGCGGGCTGTATCGTACATAATGCAGATACGATTGTTTCCATCTATGAAGCGGTGATCGAGGGTAAGCCACTGTACACCAGAATCGTAACGGTTACAGGTGATGCTATCGTTAATCCATGTAATCTGCTGGTTCGTAATGGTACAAGCTGTCGGGAGATCATAGAAGCGGCAGGCGGTTTTAAGGATGGCAAGCTGCCGGAGAAGATCATTGTAGGTGGACCTATGATGGGTAAAGCGATGTTCTCGCTCGATGTTCCGGCAGTAAAAGGTCTGTCAGCACTTCTTTGTATGACACATGATGAGGTTCAGGACTGGGAGCCATCTGCATGTATCCGTTGCGGAAGATGCGTGGATGTCTGTCCGGGAAGAATTATTCCGTCAGATCTTGCAAAATATGCAGAACATGGCAATATAGATGCATTCTTAAAGCATGATGGCATGGAATGTTGTGAGTGTGGCTGTTGTTCTTATGTATGTCCTGCCAAGAGACATTTGACACAGACAATAGCCGGAACCAGAAAGAGTATTCTGGCAAGTAAGAAGAAGTAGGAGGTGGAGACATGGAAGAAACAACATTGAGTATTTCTGCATCTCCGCACGTCAGAGATCGGAAAACGACATCATCCCTGATGCTGGACGTGATCATTGCATTACTGCCGGCGAGTGTGTTTGGTGTATATAATTTTGGAACAAAAGCATTTGTGCTGATCTTAACCTGTATAGCATCTTGTATTTTTTTTGAATGGGGCGTGGAAATGCTCCTGCACAGAAACAGTACAGTAAAAGATTTCAGTGCAGTCGTAACAGGCCTGCTTCTGGCACTTAACCTTTCGCCGGAGGTTCCTGTATGGATGGCGATACTCGGAAGCGCATTTGCCATTATTATAGTAAAACAGTTATTTGGCGGTCTGGGTCAGAACTTTATGAATCCGGCACTTGGAGCCAGATGCTTCCTGTTAATATCATTTGCGGGAAAGATGACTACATTTACATATGATGGAGTTACAACAGCGACCCCACTTGCGATTTTAAAGAGTGGCGGAACAGTAGATGTATTAGATATGTTTATCGGAAGAATTGCAGGTACGATCGGTGAGACATCTGCGATCTGTCTGTTGATCGGTGGTTTATATCTGATTATTCGTAAGGTGATCAGCCCGATCATCCCACTGGTTTATATCGGAACATTTTCCGTATTTATATTCCTGTACTCCCTTGCATCCGGCATGGGCTTTGAGCCATTATATCTGGCAGCGCACCTTTGTGGTGGTGGTCTGATGTTAGGTGCTTTCTTTATGGCGACCGACTATGTAACATCACCTATTACGAAGAAGGGCAAGGTTGTATTTGGTATTATCCTCGGACTTCTGACCTTCCTGTTCCGAATCTATGGCGGATCAGCAGAAGGTGTATCTTATGCGATCATTATTTCGAACCTTCTTGTTCCGTTGATCGAACGGTTTACACAACCGAAGTCATTTGGTAAGGGCGCTGAGCTTCAGAAGGAAGAAGGCGGCTCGGCAGCAGACAGCAAGAAGATGGATAAGAAATCAATTGTCATCGCAACGGTAGCAATCCTTGTCATTACACTTGTTGCCGGCGGTGTGCTTGCATATGTACAGCAGATCACAAAGAAGCCGATCGAACAGGCGGAACAGCAGGCAAAGGAGGACGCATACCGGGAAGTATTTACAGATGCGGATGCCTTCCGGACGGTAGATGGCTTCGACAGTGAGACTGCATCTACATGGCTTTCGGATAAAGGCTATAAGGCAGATATAGATGATGCAGTAACTGCCTGTGACAAAGATGGAAATGCACTTGGTTATGTATTTGTTATTACATCCCATGAGGCATATGGCGGAGATCTTCAGCTTGCTCTTGGTGTAGCAGAGGATGGAACTACAAATGGTATCTCCTTCCTGTCATTAAGTGAGACAGCAGGTCTTGGTATGCAGGCAGATACAGATGAGTTCAAATCACAGTTCGCAGGCAAGAATGTAGCACAGTTTAAATATACAAAATCCGGTGCGGCATCGGATGAGGAGATCGATGCATTAAGTGGTGCGACGATCACGACAAATGCAGTCACGAATGCAGTAAATGCGGGACTTTCCTATGCAGATTATCTGAAAGGAGGAGCAAACTAATGGGTAAATGTACAGAACGTTTATACAATGGTATCGTGAAAGAAAATCCAACCTTCGTACAGATGCTTGGTATGTGTCCGACACTTGCGGTTACATCATCAGCGATCAACGGAGCAGGTATGGGACTTTCTACAACCTGTATTCTGGTGTTGAGCAATGCGTTTATCTCACTGCTTCGTAAAGTGATACCGGATAAGGTCAGAATACCATCTTATATTGTTATCATTGCTTCCTTTGTAACGGTTATTCAGTTTTTAATGCAGGCATACCTGCCGTCCTTAAATGACAGCCTTGGAATCTATATTCCACTGATCGTAGTAAACTGTATTATTCTTGGACGTGCAGAGAGTTACGCTTCGAAGAATAAAGTTCTTCCGTCAATCTTTGACGGACTTGGAATGGGACTTGGCTTTACGATCGGTCTTACCTTGATCGGTATGTTCCGTGAACTGATCGGAAAAGGCTGTGTATTCGGATTCCAGATCATTGGAGATGGTAACCTTCTTCAGAAGACATCAGGAGCAGGAAAAGCAATCGGAGATGTGCTTGCAGCATATACGCCGATCACAATCTTTGTACTTGCACCGGGAGCATTCTTTGTACTTGCTTTTATTATTGCAACGATCAATAAGAGAAATGCGAAGAAGGCAGCAAAGGCACTTGCAATTGGAGAAGAGATCCCTGCAAGCTGTAAGCCGGAATCCTGTATGGGATGTGCAAACATCATGTGTGCAGGAAGAAAGGCTGCTATGCAGGATACTCAGGTTAATGTTCAGACAAATGCCGGCAAGGCATCCGCTGCACAGACTCCGTCAGCACCGGCACCACAGCCGAAAAAGGTTGTGATCCCAGACAAGATAGCAAAGAAACCGGTAGAGCAGGAAAACGGACAACAAGTGCAGTCGGTACAATCAGCGCAGCAGCCGGTTCCAGAGCAACCAGCACCAGTCGTACAGCAGGCTGTTGCTCAGAGTACACTGCAGCCACAGATAGCAGCTTCATCAGAGACTACGACTACTCCGGTTTCACAGGAGCCGCAAATACAGGTAGCACAGGTAGTACAACCAGAGCAGCAGCCGGTACAGGAAAAGCCAGCGTCAACCGTACAGCAGACTCCGGTTCAGGTGGCAAAAGAGATGTCTGACAGACCGAGAATCCATATTCCGGCGAATCTGAATAGAGTACCACATGCAGTTGTTCTCTCAGAGACAGACAATCCGGTTTCAGAGCCAGAGAAAGCGGAAGCAGTATCGGAAGAATCCGATATGGTTGACACATCAAAGCTTGTAAGACCAGATGTTGCAAGTGCAGATCAGGTAAACAAATATCAGGAATTTGATGAGAAACCGACAGATAAAAAGAATAAGAAAAGGGGAGGTAGAAAATAATGCATATTTTATTATTGGCAGTTGGAGCAGCCCTCGTAAATAATGTAATATTAAGCCAGTTCCTCGGACTGTGTCCTTTCCTTGGCGTATCAAAGAGTGTAAACACAGCAACCGGTATGGGCGGGGCAGTTATATTTGTAATGACGATCGCTTCAGCGGTAACGAGTATTGTTTATTATGGAATCCTTTCCCCGCTGGGATTAGATTATCTGAATACAATCGTGTTCATCCTTGTAATAGCGGCACTGGTACAGTTTGTAGAGATGTTCTTAAAGAAGAATATGAAGTCTTTATACGAGTCACTTGGAGTATACCTTCCCCTGATCACAACAAACTGTGCAGTTCTTGGTATCGCACTTTCAAATGTACAGAATGAATATACGATCCTTGAGAGTATAGTAAATGGTTTTGGTTCAGCAGTAGGTTTTGCGATCTCAATTACGATCCTTGCAGGTATCCGTGAGAAGTTGGAATACAGTGATATTCCGGAAGCATTTAAGGGTACTCCGATCGTTCTGATCACATCAGGTCTGATGGCAATAGCGTTCTTTGGCTTTGCCGGATTGATATAAGGAGGGATCGTTATGGATATTACAACAATTCTGATCGCAGTTGCTGTTGTAGCAGGCGTTGGTGTCATCATTGGTATTCTGCTCGGTGTAGCTGGTGAAAAGTTTAAAGTTCCGGTAGATGAAAAGGCAGTTATGGTGCGGGAGCTTCTTCCCGGAAATAACTGTGGTGGATGTGGATATCCCGGTTGTGATGGTCTTGCAGCAGCCATTGCAAAGGGTGAGATGCCGCCATCTGCATGTCCTGTTGGAGGTGCAGCCGTTGCAGAGGCAATCAGTGCAGCACTCGGCGTAGAGAATACAGCAAGCACTAAGTATGTAGCCTTTGTCAAATGCGCAGGTGACTGTGAGAAGGCAAAGGATGTCTATGACTATGTTGGACCAAAGACCTGTGTTCTTGCACAAAACAGCCCAAATAACGGGCCAAAGGGCTGTACATATGGCTGTACAGGATATGGTTCCTGCAAGGCAGTCTGTGAATTCGGTGCGATTGATATTATAGATGGCATTGCAGTTGTAAATGAGGAAAAATGTAAAGCGTGCGGAAAGTGTGTAGATGTCTGTCCAAGACATCTGATCGAGCTGGTTCCATACGATGCCCCTCATCGTGTCAGATGTAATTCAAAGGAAAAAGGAAAAGAAGTAAAGGCAGTATGTTCAGCAGGGTGTATCGGCTGCTCACTCTGCGTCAGATCCTGTGAATTTGATGCGGTATCGGTAGATCAGAACCTTGCACACATTGATTATGATAAATGTACCATTGTGGCGCATGTGCCAGAAAGTGTCCGGTCAAGATCATAAGCTGATCAATGTGATCGGATTCAGAATCTGACTGCTGTGACTGATTCATAGGCAGATCGGTGAAACCGATAATTTATATGTCTAAATATATTCTCTGCTTCATATTATGATACGGAAGGTGGATTTTGTTGAAAAGGGAATATAGATGAGATTTTGTGAATTAAAAGAAAAAGAAGTAATAAACTGCAAGGACTGCCAGCGGCTTGGCTTTGTTGCAGATATTGAATTTGATCCCTGCTCCGGAAGAATTGAGGCGATAATTGTTCCAGAGCAGGGAAAAATTTTCTGGTGCTTTGGATCTTGCGAGGAGTATCGCATTGATTTCTGTAATGTAGTAAAGATCGGGCCGGATATTATTTTAGTTGACATTCCACCCCGAATATGTAAAAGTTAGTAGCAGAGAAAATAGAGGGGATAAAATAATTTTCCCTGATTTACGGAGGCAAAAACATGAGATGTCCATTTTGTTATGTTGATGATACAAGAGTTATAGATTCCAGACCGGCGGATGACGGTTGTTCGATTCGAAGAAGAAGACAGTGCGATGCCTGTGGCAGACGTTTTACGACGTATGAAAAGGTTGAGACGATCCCGCTTATCGTAATCAAAAAGGATAAGAACAGAGAGACTTATGACAGAAAGAAGATCGAATCCGGTATCATAAGATCCTGTCATAAAAGACCGGTATCTGCGGAACAGATATCCAAGTGTATCGATGATATCGAGAACGAAATCTTTAATCTGGAGGCAAAAGAAGTAGAGAGTACAACAATCGGTGAGATCGTTATGGATAAGATCAAGGATCTGGATCAGGTAGCTTATGTAAGATTTGCTTCTGTATACAGAGAGTTCAAAGATGTGAATACATTTATGAATGAGCTGAGTAAGTTATTATCTGCAAATTCTGACAAGAAATAGACGGGAACAATCATGGTAGATTCATATAACACAATACTGACACCGGGCATCGATGAGATAGTTGAGAAGAAATCCAGATTTATCGGTTATGCACAGCCGGTTTCTTCAGAAGAAGAAGCATATGCGTTTGTAGAAAGTGTCAAGAAAAAACATTATGATGCACGACACAATTGCCATGCATTTGCAATCGGAAAAGAGAATACCCTTTATCGTTTTTCAGATGACGGAGAACCGCAGGGAACAGCTGGAAAACCGATATTAGAAGTGATATCGGGAAATCAGGTAACAGATATTTGTATTGTGGTTACAAGATATTTCGGTGGTACTCTGCTTGGAACAGGAGGGCTTGTCCGGGCATACACAGAAGCCGCTAAGCTTGCCCTTGCAGATGCCGGCATTCACCAGATGCAGCGCATGAAGCTTATGGATATCACCTGCTCCTATAATGATTCCGGCAAAGTACAGTATCTCTTATCAACAAATGAGATCAGCATAGAGAATACAGAATATGGCGCAGACGTAACCTTCCATACAGCAGTCCCTGTCTCCGATGTATCTATGATCGAAAAGAAGATTACAGAAGCAACAGCAGCCCGCGCTGTAATCGACGAAAAAGGCGAGAAATTCGTATAAACAAGGCTCATTCTTTTTGCGCCAATTAATTTAAAGTAAATATAAAATAAGCTTGCCTGTAGCGTCATATAGCGTCACAGGCAAGCTTATTTTTGTTTTCCCTAAAAAAAGGTCGGCGGAAAAAGGTAGGACAGATACCGCAGGATCGGCGCATAATCCTCCAGATGCAGGAAGATCGGCGAGAAGATCAAAGTGCAGATTACAAGAACCGGCAGAGCCGATACAAACGGCTTATAATGTCGGAAGATAAGCAGACAGATAAAAGTGAACAGCAGACACAGCAGTATATATCCGGACATCTTTAACAGAAATGGCAGGATGGCTTCCGGCTGCTCATATAAGTAGAGCGTAACTACACTGACCAGCCATACCGGTGTTATATTAGCAAGAATACCGGTCAGACAGAAACGCAGTCTTTTCCGTTTGGATACTCTGTCATAGATGTGTTCATCCTGATCCTTCAGATAGACCAGCAAACCGACCAGAGAAGATAAGAACAGAAGAAAACCGGTAAATGCATGAACCGGGAACAGATCTACGCGGTCGGTTGTTCCGTGGTAGGCTCCTGTATTATTGACAGATAACCGGAAGACAGAATCACTGTTCATATAATTTCTGTATTGATCTTCCAGATATGACTGGAAAGAACTCCGATAAAAGCCTTTTGTGGCAGAATTCGATGCCAGATAGTTGACGGCAATAGCCGGCGAGAAAGTATCCAACAGCCGGTCGAATAATGTTTCGGAAAAGATTGTCTGGAACATCGAAGATGGGGAAGTGTATAAGCGAATGTGGCAGTTCTTGATATCATGTATAAATGCGTCAGAAAATCCATTGTCAAACGCAAATCCACAGTCATACCGCCCGGATGCAACCTGATCCTTTAATTCCTCCATAGAACTGCATTTCTCGAAAGTAAAGCAGTCCTGATGTCCGGAGAGCTCCTGCTCCACCTGTGCCAGGTAACTGTTTGATTCTTCCATATAATATCCACAGATGAATACCGTGCTTTTTTCTTCCACCGGCAGATTTTTTATATAGAATGCCGTGAACGGAATGATCAGCAGCAGAAGAAGATTGATGAATTTTTTTGAAGTCCGTTTTAACAGGATTCTGTATTGACGTAACAGCATAAGCAGTTGTCCTTTCATCGATTAATGGTAAAAGCCATTACATAAGTGGTTTAACAGTTGATAATACGGGGTATGTTCAGCAAAATTCTGGATGAAGTCAGGCAGAAGTCTGACCGGAACAATACCGCCTCCGATATAAGCCAGTAAGAAAGCTGTCAAAAATAACAGCAGGCATGCCCCGGAATATCCGGTTGGCAGATACCCGATCAGCAGGATAACGAATCCGATAAACAGGATCGCGAGTATTCCGGCAAAGAATCCCGATATATGAAACTGCAAAGGGGCAAAATGACCGATCGTACCTCCGGTCATACAGCTAAAGAACAGTATCGTATAGATCATAAATAATGTGATCGTAAGTGTCAGATACTGACTGATTATAATATGCGCTCCGGTGATTCCGTGAAGCTTCAGACGAAGACGTAATGTATCAGAATTCCCTTTTATAAAAGATAAAAAGACGATTCCGCTGAAGAACAGCAGAAGCAGCAGCCCGGATACTATATAATACTGATAAGGGGTATAAGCTCCGGTAAGCTGTAAGTCTTCTCTGATATAAAGCTCTGTTCTGGATAAAACATAATCCATGTAGAGATTATCGGCATCCGTTGCAATTTGATCCAGTGCAGTATCCGGGAGCCCCATTTGATATGCTCCCTGATAAATGATCGTAGTTGCAGCCTGTGCAGTAGCAAGCATTGATGAGGTGGATTTGAATACCTCATTTAGAGTGTAAGTATCTAAAGTACCATCCTGATTATAAATGACTGTGATCGGATTGTCCTCTCCGTATATAATGCTGTTGATGATATTATCAGGAATGATGATCAACGCCTTGATTTCGTCGTTTGCAAGCATCTGTTTGCCGTGATCTTCGGAAGCTATCTCGATGAAACGGCAGGTAGCCCGGTAGCTGTCCATTTCACTTACCATAGAATATGCCATCTTGGCATAAGGAGAAGATGCATCGGCAACCAGCCCGACATTGACCGGTTCGATGGTCTGCTCATTATATAATAACCGGTTTGACAGCAGAACGACGACAGAGAGTCCGACCGCCAGAATGAGAGTAATCAGGACAAGCGGAAGAAACCGCTGCTTTATTCTTTTAAGGTCTGTTAGAAATAATCGAAAAAACATAAGAACATTCACATCCAATCTGAATCAGGCACGAAGCATGGCTGCGTAATCTGCACCATTTGCTTCCTGTAGTAAACCATCCTTTAATATATAGATGCGATTACAGATGGAGAGCGCATCTTCTTCATGTGTTGCAACGATAATGCTGCCTCCATTACCGGTATATTCCTTCAGATAGTTCAGAATTCCTTTTTTACAGAGAAGATCTAACGCAGCAAGTGGTTCATCCAGTAATAAAAGATCCGGTCGCTCCAGCATACAGATAGCAAGGCTCAGACGTTTCTTCATACCACCGGACATTGTACTTACCTTCTGATGAAGAAAAGCATCTACACCGAGTTTTTTTAAGATAGAGAGGCTGTAGGTGCTGTTTAGCTCGGCAGATCTGCCGGAGTACCAGAGCTTCAGATTATCCAGACCGGACAGCTCCGGAATCAGTGGATTTTCCTGTGGAAGAAAACTGACCGTATTATCCGGTTCGTCAAAAGAATAAGTGCCATGATCCTGTCGGAGTCCGCCGGACAGAATACCAAGCAGCGTTGATTTTCCGGAACCGTTGATTCCCAGAAGCCCGATACATTCACCGGGTGCAACTTGCAGGGAGATATGATTTAGTACCATTTTCTTTTTATAATTTTTTCCAATATCATTTACAGTAAACATATTAATAATCCTCTTCAATAACCTGAAAATCCAGATAGTCGAATTCAATCGCTTCCACGAAATTATCATGATTGAAACGTGTTCTTGCGTGGAGAATAAAATCATTTTGATTTTTCTTCAGCCAGATCGGTTTTGCAAGATCAAATTCATAGCACATTTCCTCTAATGCTTTGTATACCTTTTTTGTTCGTGTCAAAGACGCATCATCTATACAGACAACCGTATCCTTTATCAGCCGGTTATCCTTCATTATTTTACCCCATACTCGGAACATAAGTTAAAACCTCAATTTCTATATAATATATGTAAAAATATTGCATACCACAAAAATCATTCTGTAATCTGTCATAAAAAACTGTATTTCAATTTCCATATGAAGTCAAGCATAAATAAATGTAAGTTGTTCAAAATTTTTATACACGAAAAACACATTTCTTCTACATGGAAAACACACTTCTTACACAATTACAGATTATAGTATAACCTGTAAATAAGAAAGAGAGCAGTAAACAAAAGAAAGCTGCTGTTACATAGAAAGAAAGGATGATTGATTATGGATGAGAATTTTAGAGAAGAACAGGATCGTCAGTTCAACTCAGAAAGCCAAACACAGGAACAGACACAGACAGCTTCCGAACAGACGACGGAACAGATGAATATGCAGAATGAGAATAGCTCCTATGGACAGAACTATGGAAGCAGCAACGTATATGGACAGACTGGTGCAGAACAGAACGCAAATGCATATAACCGGCAGAATGCACAGAGTAGTATGTATCATGGAACACCGGGACAGAATATGTATTTTGGCGGTGCATTTTACTCCAGCAATCAGCATGCAGGATATAACAGCCAGACCGGCTATACATCAGCTTACACGAATCCATCAGGAAATGCTGCACAGGGTACAGGTGCTTCCACGCAGAATATGAATGGTTATTCCGAAAATGTAAATAAAGCAATGCAGAAGGCTGCTGAGAAGGAAAAGAAAAAATCAGAAAAGATGGTACGCTCGGCAAAGAAGAAAGCAGATAAAAAAGCTAAGAAAGAAATGAAGAAAACAAACGGTGGTAGAAGTACAGGAAAGAAGGTAGCAACGACTATAGCTGCGGCAGTTGTCTTCGGACTGGTTGCAGGCTGTGTCTTCCAGGGTGTCCGGTATGGAAGCGATAAGTTCTTAAAGAAAGAAAATCAGACGGTTCAGATCGGATCAGATACAACTACAAGCTCCGCTTTGCTCGATGCAAATGCATCCGGAAGCACCGGTGACTACAGTGTAGCAGATGTAAGTGCAACTGTAATGCCATCCATTGTATCCATAACAGGAACATATGTAACAACATATCAGTACTGGTTTGATACCTATGAGCAGGAGCAGTCAGGAGCAGGCTCAGGTATCATAATCGGAAAAGATGAAACAAGCCTTTATATCCTGACGAACTATCATGTGGTAAAGGATGCAAAAGAATTATCAGCAGGATTTATAGATGGTGAATCAGCCGGTGCAGAAGTAAAAGGCTATGACGAATCAAATGATGTAGCGGTTGTAACCGTTCCGTTAAAGAAGATCAAGGACGACACATTAAGTCAGATCAAAGAGATCACAATCGGTTCATCCGAGAACTTAAGAGCCGGAGATCCATGTATCGCTATTGGTAACGCGCTTGGATATGGACAGTCGGTAACAGTAGGATATATCAGTGCTCTTGACCGTGAAGTCAGTGTAGATGACGGAACTGTAAAGGTTCTTCAGACTGATGCAGCTATCAACCCTGGTAACAGTGGTGGTGCTCTTGTAAATATGAAGGGCGAACTGATCGGTATGAACACAGCGAAATATGTAGACAGTACAGTAGAAGGAATGGGCTACGCACTTCCTATATCCGATATACAGGATATCATCAACGATATTCTTGCAGGCAAGAGTACAACCAAATCAGGATCAACCTATCTTGGTGTAACCGTTAAAAATATCACATCTGAATATGCAGAAGGACTGAATATGCCGGAAGGAGTATATGTATATTCGGTAAGTGAAGGATCTCCGGCAGAGAAATGCGGACTTCTTACAGGTGATATCATTGTAGGTATTGATGGAAATGATATTTCAGACAGTACAGATCTTCAAAGCCAAATAGCAAGTGGAAAGGTTGGCGATGAGATCGAGATCGAATTCTACAGAAATGAAAAAGGCGAATATGTTAAGAAAACTGTAAAAGCAACTCTGGAAGCAAAGACAGAAGATCTGACACAGAATAACTAGAAGTTTTAATATATACAGATAGAGAATATCAGACGGAAGCCTTGAATATGGACAGTTATATATATAAGTATAACAGCCATATTTGGGGCTTTTTTCAGGCATAATAAAAAAATGCAAAAAATGTCAAAAAAGTGTTGACATCTGACGTCTGATTTAGTATTATATCAACTGTTCGCGGTACGAAACACCGAACGAACAAAGATCACAACTTACATATTTCATGATGATTCTCATCTGGAAAGCATGCAGAACATCAAAAAAGAAATTAAAAAGTTGTTGACAAAGAACACTGAATGTGATAGCATATAGAAGTTGTCGCTGATGAGTTCGACAACAAAGAACCTTGAAAAATTAACAACATGACAACCCTGAAATTCCAAATAAAGAATTTCAAAAAGAACGTAACAGACGCAAGTCTGATACAAACCAAGAACAGTAAAG
>NZ_QUIB01000008.1:0-142281 GCF_003480025.1 Clostridium sp. AM46-21 | reverse complement strand
TACTTAGCAACAAGCTGTTTCGCAATACATTCTAATAGTATACTTTTACCATTACCTAACTTTGATTGAATAATTACTATATTTTTATATTTTAATAAACCTTCAATTTGTTCAACAATTTTATATCTGGAAACGCAATAATTCTTTTGATTAATATATCCTGTTACTAATTTTCCCTCAATTAGTAGTTTTAATACATCAACACTTGTATATGTCTTTTCAGTATAATATGTTGAAAGATCTCTTTTTTCAAAACCACATAACTTTTGCATCTGAATATTCGGCAAATATGTAGATTTTACTTTTAATATTTTTTTTGCCAATCCATCTACTCCAATTTTTTCTAAACTTCCATACCTTGAAATCATATATTCTTTATCATCATCATCAAAATCTCTATCAATAAAGAAACATTTATGCTTTATTCCTAAATTGGCAATATGTCGAACTAATTCCTGATCATATTGTAACGAGTATCCTATAAAAAAAATACATTCTGCTGATATAAAATCACTGTCAAACATTTTTTTCCAAGAACTCTCCAAAAGTCCGGCCTTTGTATAATTCTCATCTGTTATTTTAAATTCATCATAAAAGCTTTCCTCGTTTAAATTTAAAATACTTCCATTAATATGTACAATTGCTTGTTCCAATTGCCTTCCTGGTTTATACCTCTTATTTGTAATAGTTATTGAACTTCTTATATAACCACATTCTTCACTTGCCAACTCAAATGAATTATCGTAATTTGTAGTATATATTCTTTTCCACGGTAAATTTGCTATTATTTTCTGATCTTGAGATATCTCTGTACAAACTAATTCTTTAGATAAAAACTCTATAAATTCCGCTAATGACTTTTTACATTTTGGATCCTCTATATATCTCTGGGATGATATTGATAAATTATCTGATTCTTTTATACCTAAATTTCTACATATTGCTCTAGATAACTCCGCTCCTGTTTTCATATTTTGGCCGTTAAAATTTTTACCTCCTGTTGAAAAACCGGATCCTAAAAATAATATTCCATTGTGATCTAATATTTTCTTTATTCCATCTATCAAATTCATTTATATTACACCTCTCTAACAACTTTCCTTTTATTACCAAGTGCTGTTTCCTTTCTATTAATCTCTAATATAATATTTCATCTAATTGACCTATACGCTAATACATAGAAATAGACAACAAAATTACACCAATAAGATAGTACCTTCTCATATAATTAATTATTTTTTAATTATTTTCATGGATTTTAATTAGATCTGCCCCAAAAACATAAAAGAAATCTCCCCCTTAATCGATTATTTATACTTTATATATTATTCCTATTCATACGCAAAGTCAACATTTTTCGACATCAAACCGTTGCTTTCCATATCAAGTAAAAAGCCGGAACGTAAATGCTCCATAGCCGGTACCTATCCATCTTACCCGAATTTTTTTATAATTACCTCAACTAGTTGGAAAATAAGAGCGAAAAATCCAAATATACGGGAGGTAGATTATGGCAACACGACTTGCTATTCGGGAAAAGCAGTTAGAGACCTGGACTGCGATTATTCAGGAATGCATTGTAAATGTCAATGAAAAAGTTTACCAGTCGCTAGCGAAAAAGTTTACCACTCCGCTAACGAAAAAGTTTACCATTTGCTACTGAAAAAGTTTACCACTTTGGTTTAAATATAAGGGAATGCCCGTGGTAATTGACATTCCCCCGGATGTTAGCCGTAAAGCTTATCAGCTACACTCTCGTATGCATTAAGCATAAGTTCATAGTTGTCATCCAGTTCTCTTACGGTATGCTGTAGGAGCCAGATATCTTCTATGAACCTGTTGTATTTTCTGATCAGATCTGACTTCGTCAGTTCTGTGTTTTCATCAAGAAAGTGGTATTCATTCATCTGAGACGACCTCCTTTCCTGAAGTGATCACAGCTGCATGCTCGTCCCGATAAGGGTTGGATGAGTTCATGTTGAGTACGTGAGACATAAATGTCAGACGACCAACCAGAGCAGCTACCATTGTTTTATTTTCAAACATAGTTGTCCATTCAGAAAACTTGAGATTGGTTGATACTATAACACTCTGTCTCTCTGCCCGGTCAGATATGATCTTGAATAACAGCTCAGACTGATGAAGATTGAATGTCAGATAGCTGAGCTCGTCAATTATAAGAAGTTCGGCTTTATCCAGCTGACGCTCAAGCTTCATGAGGCTTCGGTTGTCCTGAGCTTCAATCAGCGAGTTAGCAAGATTTGCCGCAGTGTAGAATTTAACCTTCATGCCCAGGTTGCAGGCCTTGATGCCGAGTGCAATGGACAGATGTGTTTTGCCGGTACCGGGATTCCCGATCATAACTATGTTTTTACGTTTTTTGATAAAGTCACATGTTGCCAGTTCGTTAAGATAAGCTTCACCCAAGTGTTCAAATCTGTGCAGATCAAGCTCATCAAAAGTTTTTAGATATGGAAAATGAGCCGCTTTTATGTGTCTTTGTCTTGTTGCGGCCTGTCTGGTATCATACTCATTTTTCATGAGTTCGATCAGGAAATCTACATAACCGGCACCATCATCCAGACGCTGTATTATATCGTTGCAATGCTTGAAAGTTGGCAGTTTTAAGAGCTTGGAATAGAACTCTATTGCCTGCTGTTTTAATTCATCCATCAGCTCACCCCACATTTCTTATCAAATCTGACGAGATCAGGGTCAGCTACTTCAATGTCATTGCTCATGTGAATGAGATTGGTTTCCGCCGGTTTATGAAGATGGGTGCGGATGATGTCAACCGTAGGTATAATTCCTGATGGAAGGCTGTGTTTGACCGCAAGGATTTTTTCTTCACCATGATCCACACACAGTCTGAGAAGCTTAACCATTTCGGAATTGCCGCCGGGAAGCTTTTTGCCCCAGTCGATGAGTTCTTCAGCAACCATGTCACGTACTGGTTTTGCCTGAAATACGCTTCTTTGCTTGCGTTCAAGCAGATCGATGTAGTGTTCAAGACGGTAAGAAGTTTTTCCTGAACCGAAGAGCCTGTCATGTGTTGCAATAAGTTTGCCATTATACATGATGAGGACTTTATCTGCGTATCCTTTTACGGTTACTGTGCGACGTAGATATCTTACCGGTACTGAATAGTTATTCTTTTCAAACCTGACTGTAGAGTAATCACCTACTTCAGGAGTGGCAGTACGGCTTGTATCATACCTATATACAGGAACCGAATGAAGATACAATTGTTCCTCATGGTATGCTTCATTAACACTTATCGTTCTTGACTGAACTTTATGAGTTTTGCGGTAATTGAGGCAGTCCTCTATGAGCTTTGCATTAAGCTCTTCAAGAGACTTCGCTTTGGGGACTGGCACCATAAAATTTCTTCGTGAATAACCGACCAGATTTTCGACCAGACCTTTTTCGTTACCGCTTGCTATGTTGCAGAAATCAGTCTGAAATGCATAGTGAGCAGCAAATGCCGCGTAGCCATCGGTTGCTATAGCATGTTTGCCAAAGCCTTCTCTGACAGCAACCTTGGCATTGTCAGAGATCAGCCGATTGGGTACGCCGCCAAAGTAATCAAACATACGCTGCTGGGCTTCTAGAAACGATTCAAGGTTCTGCGTATAAAACAACTGGACAAATATGTCACAGCTGTAACATAAGCGCCCGCAGAAACTATACAGCTTTTGCTTGGTGCCATTTAGATAAACAGTGCATTCACCCCAGTCTATCTGTATGGCATCTCCGGGATCATACTCAAGTGGTATGTCTGCCTGTGGATGCACGGAATGCTCTTTTCTAAGATCGTTTACAGCCTTTCGGATGGTAGATTCACCTCCGGTGAATCCTTTCTCAGCGACAAGACGGTCATAAATGCGTTTTGCCGTGTGCCGCTGCTTTGCGAGACCTTCCTGTTCATCTTCTCTGAAACAAGAGAGAATGAATTCACGAGGCTCGTCGGTGATTATTGTCGAATCCCTGTGGTACTCTTTACGATTACCCGGGATAGTAGTTCCATCACAATACTTCGTGACTGTCTGCCTGGATATGCCAAGTGTTTTGGCTATGGTTCGGATCGACATTCCGTCATTGTGATGGGAACGGATAAGGTAATACATGTCCATTTCTACTTTCACACCTTTCGTCTCCTTCGTAAGATTTTGAACATAAAAATCTTACAGGATGTATTCCAGGTGGTAAACTTATTCAGTAGCGAAATGGACTAAAGTGGTCAACTATTATAATAGCGTTTACAGATATCAACTATACTTCCGGACGCAAGCTGAACAAAGATCTGATTCACAGACTTGCCACTTGCGAATATATCTCTGAACACCGGAATCTTTTTATTACCGGCGCTACAGGCTGTGGTAAAACTTACATGGCCTGTGCCTTTGGCATGGAGGCTTGTAAGCAGTATTACAATACCAAATATGTCCGTCTGCCCGATCTGCTTATAGACCTGGAGATGGCACGGACAGATGGCAACTACAAAAAAGTCATGGCTAAGTATGCCAATCCTGTTGTCCTGATTCTGGATGAATGGCTTCTGTTGAAACCAACAGATTCAGAACAAAGGGATATCTTCGAATTGCTCCACCGGAGACGCAAGAAATCTTCAACGATTTTCTGTTCCCAGTATGAATTCGAGGAGTGGTACGACCAACTGGGTGGCGATGACAGTCCTCTGGCAGATGCAATCATTGACCACATTGCCCATGACAGTTACCGCATCAACATCACAAGCATTGATGCCGAACATGACATCTCAATGCGTGAGGTTTATGGCTTAGACAAAACATTACGCGAGTAAACTCGCATACGATGATTTCCACTTCCCGGACATCTG
Organism: Clostridium sp. AM46-21; assembly: GCF_003480025.1. Taxonomy (NCBI): domain Bacteria; kingdom Bacillati; phylum Bacillota; class Clostridia; order Eubacteriales; family Clostridiaceae; genus Clostridium; species Clostridium sp. AM46-21. Next base: position 137,423 of record NZ_QUIB01000008.1, on the reverse strand, counting down.
ATTTCCAGATTTCCGGAAGTGCGATTTCATCGCACGAGAATATTCAAAAGGGTAAGCCGGAATAGGTTTTAAAGCGCACACCAGAATAAAGCAAGACCGTCTCCCACAGGTGCTCATCTGTTGGCTCTGATCTCAGTTTTCTTACTGCTCTGTATCTCCGCCGCCGCTCTGCTCCAACACTAATTTTTTCTTTATCAGCAGTACTTGGGAAGTATACACCTTTCTGATATGGTAGGTATGAGGTAACGGAGGCTTTGGAGAGTTGAAGAGTATTTGCAGTTGAGAGGATTGCTTCTTTATAACTTTGTGTTTCTCGATACTCCTCAAAAGTATCCTGTACCTTCTCCGCCACTTCTGATTCATACACACCGGCCGTGATGAGCAGCTTTCTTACTTTGATTGGATTTAAGTTCATAGCATCTGCTATGGATTGGAGAGAACAATTCTCCCCATAAAGAGCCACAGCAGCATCCATCTGCTCTTTCAGATTCTTCCCGGCATCGTACTCCGGCTTCAGCTTCTTCCGGCCACCGCCGGATTTCCGAGATTTATACGCTCTTTTCTCTCCCATGATTATTCATGCAGCTCCAGCGGCAGTCCATCCGGATCATGGAAGAAAGTCATCTTCTTTCCGGTATAATCGTCAACCCGAATCGACTCACATTCAATTCCTACCTCTGCCAATTCATTCACTGTCTGTTCCACGCTATCAACGCAGAACGCAAGGTGACGTAAGCCACAAGCCTCCGGGCGGTTCACACGCTTCGGCGGATTTTCCTCTGCGAAAATCTCCAGTTCTGTGTGCTCATTGACACGCAGATCCAGCTTCCAGTCTTTACGCTCTGGGCGATAGTTTTCTCTAATAATAGGAAAACCCAGCTTGTTCACATAGAAATCCTTTGCGGCTTCATAGTCAGACACGATGATTGCGATGTGGTGTATTTTTGATAAATTCATTTTTCTTCTCCTCGTTATAAATTATAAAGTTTCTCCAACTTCATAGCATTCCGATCCTTGTCAGATATTATATACTCCCCTTCTGGCCACGGCTCACCTTCCCAAATAAAGTCAGAATCATATCTCACAGCTTTCGCACTTTCTCCGCAGAAGTCATTATCCACGGCTTTGTCCGGCCTTCTGGCAGAGTTCCCGGGATATCATTGATATCCTGGAAAGCGTAGTCTACAGTTACATTGTGTGAGGAACAAATGGAGGCAATGCGCTCACCGATGACCTCTTTGAACTCCTTTTCGATATCCTTACGGATGATAAATACCACATGATTGAAGCCAGCCTCCATCGCATCATGGATTGAGTAGTCCATGATGATGTGATTAGAAGCATCGACCGGTTTCAACTGCTTGATTCCTGTTCCAAAGCGGCTGCCGATACCGGCTGCCATGATAAGTAATGTTGTGTTCATATTCTCTCCTTACTGCGTTCTTTCCGCTTTTATCGGACATACTTTAATACATTGGTAGCACCGCACGCATTTACTTTCATCAATTTGTGGATATTCAAAGCCTTCTTCGTCCTCGACCATAGAAATAGCCTCTTTCGGACAGATGGCATAACAAGCCGTACATCCACAGCATTCTTCTTTTCTTTTATATAATATTGGAATCTCTCTTTCCACCTTTTACCACCAACTTTTTAATTTTTCTCTTAATCTTTCTCAAAAGCAACTTAGCATCATTTTTTAGTCCGATGCCACCGTATTTCTTGGCAACATACTCAAACGATTTATTTTCAAAGTCACTCCAGAACTGCTCTCTATTATCTGGTTTTGGAAATGGAGCTTTAAGAGGCGGCTGCATACTGTCCTCTAGCTTTGTCTGCTTCCAGATCAGTCTCTCTTTTACTTTTTCAAAGATTTTTTCTCCAGCCTCATTATTTACTAGCACCAATGAAACGCCCTTGTTATCATCAAACTCTGGTGCGGCTTTCTCGATCCCCAGTAATCTGCAATTGTAATATCTCCTGGATGCATTACAGACTTATAGGGACATTCATAGCAACTCGGCCGCAGAACGGTATGCCCGTAGAAAAGTTCCTTGAATACCCGACTACTCGTAGACTTTCCATTTTCAAAACAAAGTATTTCTACATGATCATGCCATCCAAAGTCTTTCTTATTTCGGAAGTCCACACTTGCAACTTTAGAGTGCATTTTCTGCTCTTGCCAACACAGATATGCCTCCCATATTTTTTTGCTTGGTACTCCGTGACAGACAATATCCACGCAGAACAAATTATCATACTCTTTTCCAATGTATTTTTTCAATCCTGCTACCTGACAGGAAGTTCCAGAAAAAAGTACACTTTTCTTAGCATCAAGATCTGTTTTGACACTTTTAAATGTATCACCTAGTTTACTCTGGATATATTTTGAGCCTCGCATTCGATTACGATCTTCCGCATTATCAGTGCGAATATGTACGGCATCAAATTCTTCCGTCAAAACACAACCATAGACCACACCACCGTTGGATAAAACCTGATCCGAAAGAGCTGTAAAAATACCACCTGATCTGGAAGCTGCTCTTGTCATTTCATCCTTATGTTTTACTGCATATACTTTAGGCTGCTTCCAGTTCATTATGCTGCCCTCCTTTCGGAGTAATCAGCATAATAAGTACTACCTTCTGTGTATCCCCCCCATTATTTTGAGGAGTTTATTCTTAATTTTTGTTTTCACTGGAACTGACCCATATTTCTTCATCACGAAATCAATTCCTTTCTTCTTATAATCATTCCAGAACTCTTCTCTTTGTTCAGACTTTTGGGTCGGAGCTTCAAGATTTGCCTGCCAGCATTGTATTGTATTACTTAATCTATAATCCAAATCACTTTGAATCTTTTCGAATAGTTTTTCTCCTCGGTTCGTATGAATCAAGAATAACGAATTACCATTAGAGTCATAGAAATTCGGAATGGTCTCCTCAATATGCCAGAAGTCGCCTATAGTCATATCTGTTTTTCTTTCTGTGGTCGCATAAGGGCATTCATAGCAAGAGGGCCGCAACGCACACCGGTTATAAAACACCCTAACATAATCTTTAAGAGGTCTCTCTGACCCGTTAACTTTCACGTAGGCTGTAGGCGATTTCCAGCCATTGCGCTTGTCTTTGAAGGTAAGATAAGTTATCTTTCCATCCTTCTTCTGTATTGATTCTGCATATTCTCTCCACAGTTTTGGACTTGGAGAGCCATGGCAGATAATGTCTACGATATGCACCCGATCACGGATTCCTTTAATTTCACTGAACTTCCGAAATCCATCTGATTGACATCCCATGCCAACAAAGAGCAATTCTTTCTTTGGATTATCCATTAACCAACGATACGCTTCCTGGTAAATATCACCGGGCTTGCTCTGCATATATTTTGAGCCTTTTGCTCTTTCACGCTGCTTCTCATCCAGAATCATCTGGAATTCCACAGTATGATTCTCATAATTATAGACTGCAGCCACCACTGCATCTCCGCTTTTCAGAAAAGCATTCGAAAGTGCAGTAAATGCGCCACCAGAAGAACTACTCATCAAGGCAGATTTGTCTTTTAACCTTCCTGCATATACTATTGTATCTATCAAATCCACCATAGGCTGTTTCTCCTGCGTATTATTTGTTTTTAATTACAGTTTTGACCTTGTGTAAACCGGCAAGAAATATAATCGTTGCACAAAAAGCACATTTGTCGCAATATATCTATAAATCGATTAACCTCCGAGCTTATCTACTACTCTCTAAAAAGCAGTAATAAGAATTGAATGAAAAATATAAAATCATGCGGAATACTCTCTTTAATCACAGCCAAAACCTATTTTCCAAAGCGACTTTTTACTAATTTCATGCCAGATTTCAACATATCAACATTCGTCAGCACTGCATAGATTGCCGTGATACAAAGTGCGATGAGCTGAATCATCTTATTTTCACAATAGTATGTTCCTATCAGCATAGTACCAATTAGAATGCTTCCAATAATAATGGGCTTCCGAATTCGCATATGCACAGTCTTATTAACATCAATATAGCGAATGATAAACATTGAAAAGAATGCAACCAGTGTAGATATTGATGCTGCAAAAATCTTAATTTTATTTATTAAAATCAAATTCACTGTAATATTGATTATAGCTGCAGAAATAGAAGTATAAGCAATCTTTTTTGCATTTTTCTGAGCTACATATATGCAACTATATAATCCGACGAGCACTCTAAAAAGCATTGCATACATCAAAATCAAGATTTGGTCATATCCAGCAACATACTTCTCATTAATCAAAATCGGGAATACAAACGGCATACACGCAACAATGCCAAAGCATGCAGCTGCAAACAGTTTAAAAAGAGACGTCATTGTTTCCGTTAGGAATTCGTCGCGATCCTCATCGTCAAAATGTAATGATACTGTCTCAGTCCAGGACAAATTCAAGATATTATAAAAGTTGATAAACACATTAGGAAACTTATTTGCTATAGAATAAACACCATTAGCAGCAGTTCCTAAAAAATGTGCAATTATAGTTCTATCTGACGCATTTACAACCCACCAAGCCAGATTATTGGGAATTAAAGGAATAGAATAAGCACCAACCCGTTTGAATACCGTCGGCCGAATACTCTTAGCAGAAAAATACTCCCACGCTTTGGATGTAAACACCAAATACAACAACGTCAAAAACTGAGCTATCAGAGTAGACAAGAACAATCCTTGCAGCCCCATTTTCAAAATAGCCAACGCAATGACATTTAAAACTGTTGTTGCTGAAGCGGATATAAACGATGCAATTGTATATTTAACGCTATATCCCAATCCTCTAACAAATTGAAGAAACAATGCCGTGTAGACATGCAGCACCACATACAGCAACAAAAAATACGCATTTTGAATTTTCAAAAAAGGTTCTACACAAACAAAAAGAATAATGTAAATAATACTTTGTATCGTACTAAATAGTAACAGCGTAGAAAAGAGTTTTCCTTGTTCTTCTTTGTTTCCACGATAATCAAGCATAAATCGGAACAGTCCCTGATCCAACTGCCAGTTTACGAGTGGAAGTAATAATGTTGAATATGTGACCAATAAATCAAACGTGCCATACTCTTCCGTTGACAGAATTGCCGTATATAAAGGAAGAAGGAAAAAACTAATACATTGCGTGCATAGTTTTCCCACTGTAAGTATAGCCGTATTTTTTGCTAATTCTGTTTTACGACTCATTAATATTATTCCTCATATAATTAATTATTTTTTGACTGTGTAGGATTTTTCAGTTCTCAACATCTCAGTGAATGAGCCAGAGCTATAGGCACTTCACTGTGTCAGATACTAAAATGACAACAGAAGGCTACTCGAAATAAACCTTCATTGATGTTCGTTTAACCAGTCCTAGCGTGTCTCCATCTCTCTATTGAAATATCTCTTCCATATCCATCAAGAATATCATTGTCTCCAGAAATCCTAACTGCCTTTTCCTATAACTATAGTAGTTATCAAGCAGGTGTCCTCCCCCATGGATACTATTCCTATCGACTCATTCCTTGGATTGTTGATTACTGACTCGCTTTCCATTTCAGACTTCACATGATTTAAGAGCATCTATATATATCTTTTGTGATTCCTTCCTTTTTTTTTCGATTATAGTCTCGAATAATTCATAGCTATGTTGTTTGGTAATCAGGCTCTCAAATTCATCATATGTAGCTGTCAACGACAACATTGCCTCTTCTTTATGTGTCCACTCAAGTAAATCTTTCAATTTTTTTGAACAACTATAGATAGCGCAATTCTTATGATTCAACAATGTGAAAATCGTCCCATGGAATGTCGTTGTATAAACACACTCAGAAAACTGAATATATGAACTAAACTCCAACGGGTGACAGTTAATATTCAAATCACACCAGGACTGATACAAACATATCGATACAAGTTTTAAATTATTCTTTCTTGCATATCTTTTTAAATATGCCTGATGTTCTTTAGGAACACTATATGAATAAACAATCATATATCTATCTTTAATCTTACGTTCGTGCGGAAAATCCAATTCATTAATAGGCAGTAACATCGTAGGATCACAAACAATTTCTACTTGCTTTGCAACAAGTTTTCCAACAATATTCTTAGTGTTTTCATCTCTAACACCCGCATACGTCATTTTTTCCAAGCACTCCCTAACCCATGGAAAATCATTATAATCCTTGAGTGCTGCCTGTCCTGCACTAGGTGCATATGCTATACAGCTTTTTTGCTCCACACCACCATAAAAAATCGGATTTTGAAATTGTGAAACCTTTATGTTCCAAATTTCATCACTACCTACTACTGTACAATCTAAATCACCAGTATTTTTCTGAATATCAAATTCCTTTAATGCCTGAGTCATGCGCTTATAACGTGCACATAAAAAGGGATATCGTTGAATACATCTAATCAATTCCTTTATGGTCTTGGGTTTAGAAAAATATTCCTTTTTTCGCTGCTTTTCATTTCTCCACTGTATAAAACACACATTATAGTTATTCTTTTCCAAAAAACATTTATTAGCATATGCTTGCAAATAAGCACCGCAGTTCGCCGAATCATACGGAGTTACTATTCCTATTTTCATAATTTACTCTAATTCACTCCCATCATCATTATTAGCATAATTAACACTTATTGCACATGCAATAAAATACGGCACAAACATTTCACGATCATACAAAGGATTTCCTGTGAAGCCATATAATATAAAAAATATTTGCATTGCCAACGAAAAATTCATCAAGCAATAATCTATGTTCGTATAATCTTCTGGATTTACACGCATCTTTGAATACATCGACCATGTCCTTACTAGATGAAACAAAAACCATCCACAATAGATTATAAATCCTATTATACCGGTTTCAACAAGTAACTGAATATATATGTTATGAATATTCCAAAACCAGCCACCTTGGTTAACATACTGTCCCCAACCTATGCCAACAAGACTATGTTTACCGAACATAGAAAACGCCTTTAACCATACATCAACTCTACCTACTGACATGTCCCCAGTCTCTGCAGTATCAATAAAGCGAAAAACAACAGTTGCAAGTGCCGGCACGCAATAACTTGCTACAGCAAATACGGTTAATGCCCCCAATAAAACACCTATGCCTTTTACGAGTCGACTTTTTTAGCATTTGAATTATATGCAAAATAACAGAGGTACAAAGCAGCAAGTCCAAAAACAGTATGTGCTCTTTTTCCCGATAAAAGCAATGCAGCAACTGATATCAAAAACAATAAATAGTCAGAACGTCTTTTTTCAGTCAATGCATAGCTTCCAAATATCATCGTCCCAACTGCAAGAAGCATTCCATTTGTTGAATAGTGCTTTGTTAATCCTGGGATCCCCGCATTATGATACTGATTAAGAATTGTACTCGCAGCATCCGGGAACAAATTACATACAAAATTTATCGCTGAACTATCTAAAAACATATAAATGGTAAATGCAATATAAATAAAGTAAAGATATCGCCAAGAGCTTACCATTTTTATCATCCAACACCGATCATTGAAACCTCCCAATGCTGAAAATAATATACAGCAGACAAAAAGCAATAAAACTTGCATATACGTTAGACTATAGAATTTAATATTGGGATTATTTCGTACATAAAAGAATATCATTAATGGTATCCACAATAATCCAATATTTTTTTTAATACCTTTAGTGCCAAATATAAAAACAACTTGTCCCGCCAAGATAACTGCAGCACTGAACTGAACTACGCTTGGCAAAAGCGAACCAAGAGACGCTAGCGTAGCAAAAGTCAAAATTGGTATACATTGGAGTAAAAGTCGTAGTTCATGTTTCTTAACTTTTAATTGCATCTATATCCCTCCATCTAGCAAATAGATTTTTCATACAAAATACATTCTCTCTGCATCACGTTTTTTTAAGATAATCATTTTGAAACACACCTCATAAATTTATACAAAAGAATACAATATTTTATAGATAAAACACCAAACACTTGTTTTTTGTCCATATATGAAAGCACTGATTTAAAACTAGTAGATTTAATTTTATCAATAACTAGCTGATACTCCTTTTTGTATTGATTTCTGAAAGGATACATCCTACGTAGAACAGTGTAGTATGCAATCAATAATTGATATCTTGCAAAGACTTCCAAATTATTACGGCCTTTAAGTTCTTCATATATTCTATCCGCAAAGTACAGTGTATCGAACCATCTTTCAGAGAAGGATTGATTAGTCACCGAATTTTCCCTGCAATAATAATAATACAATTTTTCAGCGCAATAGACTATTTTTTTACTTTTCAGCAGAGATCTAAATACAAAATATTTATCTTCATTTATCTTCTTACCTTCTTCAAAATGAACATCCTCGATCGTAGAAGCTTTAAACAACTTATTCCATGCGCCCGACTCAATTTTTTGGCCCAACAACAGCCATTCTATCGCCTGATCAACAGTAATTTCCTCATAATTGCAATGATAATTTTTCTTCTCCTCTTGCTTTTTTTCAAAAATCCTATCAACTCCACACACAGATATATCTGAATCAGTTTTCCTTGCTTGAGTATATAAAATCTCAAGCATCCTGCAATCAAGTTCATCGTCAGCATCTATAAAAATAATATAGTCACCTGTTGCATTTTGCTTTCCTACATTACGAGCTTTTGATACGCCTTGATTATCTTGATTTATTATGATAATGCGCTTATCAATCTCTTGTAATCTATAGCATTCAGCAAGAGATTGATCATTAGATCCGTCATTTACAACAATAACTTCTATATCTTTCAATGTTTGTTGCAAAACTGAATTTAAAGTATCAACTATATAATTTCCTGCGTTATAGACAGGGATAATAACACTAATATGTGGCATTGGTGTCCTCCCATAGAATCATTCTATTCAAAAATCTTACACTCTCTATCTTCAAATATGTGTGTGAATAAATCGAAGCAATCCAATTACTTATTCTCAACAACCTCAACTTTTTTTCCTTTATTTAAATGGCGTGCAACAGTTATTAGGCCTGTTTTGAATAGAAATCTTTTAGATTTTTCAATTATTTTATCCTTTAATATAATTGGATCAATTTTATTCAAAGCCTTATCAATTGGATAATGTTCAGCCAGCTGGTAAAATTCAGCCCGCCTAGGATGTGGTTTTGCACTATTGCAAACCATAACACCATTTTCCGTCACAAGACTATTTACATCTTCTTCTTGTATTTCAATATGTGATTTTATGGCCTCTAAAATCTTTCCACCTTTTTCAGTATGCACAAATATTGATGAATACCCTCTATTATCATCTTTTCTTCCGGTGATTTTTGAATATTCATAACAATCAAAGACAGTGATATCGCTTGGTCTTTCTATTCCTTTAAAAACACATGCTGCGCAAGATGGTCTTGATGAGATTTCTCTTACAAACGCCTTCATGTATGGATCGACTCTACCAGACCCATAGTAGGTTTTTCCATTTGCAAAATCTATTTTCATCGTGCTCGTGTGATACCCATATGTTTTATGTTTAAAACGGGCTCCAACTATTTTCGAGCTGTATTTGTTTTCCATATACTTCACATAGTTATCCCACAAGCCAGGCGATGGTACACCTCTGCAAACAAAATCCACACATAAAAGGTTATCTGGTTTTTTCCTTAAAAAGCTTAGCAGCCCTGCCACTTGACAAGGTGTCCCAGAAAACAAAATAGTCGTGCCTTCTTTTAATTCTTTTTTAATATCTTGAAAAATGTTTCCAAGATCACTTTGAACAAATTTAGAGCCTCGCATCTCCTGCAACTGTTGCTTTGTAGTAGCCCTTTTACACACTACTCTCATGTTATTGTCGTATCCAGCTCCATAAACTATACCATTCTGCTCAAGGATATAATCAGCCAGAGCTGTGAAAGCACCACCAGAGGTACTCTCATAGAGAATTTTGTTATCTTTAATTCTAATAATATAGCCTTCTGTTTTTTCAGATATTACCGTTTTTTTATTAAGAATCGGGCATGCTCTTTCGCATGCTCCACATTCAATACAACGTCTCATATCAATTTTAGGATACAGAAAACCTTCTTCGTCAGGAACCATCGCAATTGCACTTTTAGGGCAAGAACTTGCACAGGCAGTGCAGCCACAACAATCCAATTTGCTCTTTATTTGAATCATATATCCTCCTGAATCCAAATCATTCAGAAGCAATAACAGATTCTCATTTCTTGTTCTTCAGAAACTTATACACACCCATCCGATAAAAGATTCTTTTAGATTTCTCTATTAAATAATCCCTTATTCTGATTGGTACAAATTTTTGTATATGTGCTCTTAGGGTTTCTTTATCTAAATTCAGATAGTATTCATCTCGTCTTGGATGAGGCTCTGCTGAATGGCAAATCATCGTGCCATCCAGTTCTATAGCCTTTTCCAAATTTGTTGCATAAAGCTCATACCTGTCTGCAATTCTATCCAGAATCCTTTCTCCCTTTGAAGACTGCACGATCAGATTAGTAAAGCCTTTATCATCATCAACAAGACCTTCCACTAAGTTATTTGCATGCCAGCAATCATAAATAGTGAAATCACTACATCGTTCCACTGATTTAAAGTGACATTGATAGCAACTTGGTCTTGACGAAATTTCAGCAAAGAAACTCTTAAGCATTGGATCCACACGGGCACTTCCATAATAAACAAACTGATTTTTGAATCTTATACGCATTGTGCCACTATGATATCCATATGTTTTATTTCTGAAAACAATATCATCTATTTCTGAATGATATTTGTCTTTTTGTTCGTCTAAATATTTTTTCCAAAGTTTCGGCGACGGTGTACCATGGCAAACCAAATCTACGGTTACCAGATTATCGTATTCTTTTCTCAGATATGATTTTAATCCATACACCTGACACGGCGTTCCAATAAAGCACACTTTCGTTTCTTGCATCAAGTGTTTTTTTATTTCAGAAAAGCAATCGCCTAAATCGCTCTGCACGTATTTTGAACCTCGAAACTCTTCTGCCCCCCCCCAGAAATTTTATGAATTACCTTATATTCTTCATTATAAGTTGCGCCACAAATAACACCTCCCTGATTTAGGATCCATTCGCCTAACGGTGTTACAAATCCTCCAGAGGTACTTGTAGAAACAATTTCTACGTCCTTTGCTCTGAGTACGTATGCTTTTCTATCAAACATTTTAGACTCGATTTTATTTTCAATAGGACAAGCAGACTCGCACAATTTGCAATCTATACACTTTGAAATTTCCACGAATGGATATAAAAAGCCCTCTTGATCCTGCTGCATACTTATAGCTTTTTTCGGGCATACACTATAGCATGCCGTACATCCACAGCAATCTGCTTTATTCTTCACTACAATCATTAAGTACTTTCTCCTTCCATCCTTTATAGTTTTTCAGCAACATTCAAATACAGTTGTGCAAGTGTATCTGCTGTCTGCTGAATATCATAACCTGCCTGCTCCAATATTTTTCTTTCACTTTTCCTATGCACATTCATATACTTCAAAACATGTTCCGCCCACACATCAGGTTTTTCTTGAAGAGAAAGGAATTCTGTATTTGAAGTTAAGCCTACTTCTTTTGTTATTACATCTGAGAAAACACATGGCAATCCGCTCGCCTGTGCCTCAACCCCCGTGACCGGAAGACCTTCATGTAAAGATGGCATTACAAAAACATCCATTGCCTGCCACATTTTATTCATTTCATTTGAAGCTCCATAAAAAATTACAGCGTCTTCAATTCCTAATGTCCTAGCCTTATTTTTCATCGCTTCTTGTAGTTCACCAACGCCAAATAAAAGTAACACAGTATTTGGATTTTTTCGGTGTACTGCTTGAAAGATGTCCAGCAAAAAGCTGTGATTTTTTTGATCAGAAAACCGTCCAGCGTGTCCTACAACATACTTACCTTCCAAATTCAGCTTTTTTCGTATTTCTCGACGAATAGCTTCATTATAATCATATTTCTCCAAATCAATTCCATTCGGAAGTACTGAATACCTACCAGATTCAATAATCGACCTCGGAAATAGAAATCTTGCAGCTAGTTCTGAACAGCCATAAAAGTTATCGCAAAAGAGTGGAATTAATGGCTTTAAGATTTTGCTCATAAATCGAATTCCATTACCTGCTGCTCCAAAGCCAGCATTGTGACTATGTATTGTAATATATTGAACCCCACCCAATTTTGCGCCAATAATATTTGTCATATCTGCTGCACAATCCGCATTATAATGTAGGATTTTAATATGATTTCTCTTGCAGACTTTCCGAATTTCATTAATTCTCCAAATTCTTCTAAAAGGTCTAAATTTCACATTATCAGCTGAAGCAACATACTTTTTACTTCCCAATGAAAGAACTTTGTCTTCCATAGGTTCGTGCCTATCATGAAAAACAAGATAGTCAAAATTTATTTTAGATCTGTCCAGGTGTTCCTGGATATGAATCATCATATTAGTTACACCTCCAACACCAAGCGGAGATGTCACCAATACTCTAACTACTTCATTATTCATATAATATTTATCCTTTCGCGGCGACAATCTCATGCATTATTTCATATTCCTATTTCGGCACGATTACACACGCTTTCTAATTTCTTTCAATACAGTCTTTAAATATTGATCTGTTACCAGCTTAAGGTTTTTATATTTTTCCCCTACAGCTTTATAGTCAATATCATCTTTTACAACGTCTAATAAGTCCATTTCATTTTTATAGCGCCGACTTTCTAGACCAAAATTCACACACAGGGTATCAATACGAGAATTTTTTGAAAAGCTGGAATTTTCAGCATATCTGTTAAATACCACAAACTGCTTTTCATTAAGAATAGAAAATGCTGTCCCGTGGAAAGAATCCGTGCAGACATACTCTGCATTTCGCAGAAGATTTAGAAATCTTTCTGGACTCACATCATACGGAGCAAAGTCTCCAAAGTTTTCATCTTCTTCTACATACTGATCCATGTGTCGTAACGCAACGACTTTCATACCCTTGTCATGAGCTAATTTCTTTACTGCATTGCGATATTCCTGTGTGGCACCAAGGAAGTATGCAAAAATATATGGCTCATTGATTTCTCTCTTATTAGGAATTCTCTCCAGCCATTCATTTTTACTCAAAAAGAAAACAGGATCTAAAATCGTAGAAACATCTCGACCAGTCAGTTCCTTGACAATCTCACTTCCTCGATTCTCACGCATACTAATGTATTCAATGCGATTCAAATACTGTATCGTTCTTTTCTTTTGATACCACGGAATTTCCTTTACTCCGAAACTAGAAGCAATTGAAATTTTTAGCGTGTCATCCGGAACAAACATCAAATTGTAATAATTCGTTGGCAATCCTGCTGGACTCCAAAGCTGATCGCTTCCTGTTATAACCGCCGAATATTTCTTTCCACCCTCGCATAATGCCGCATAGCCGATATACTCATCGGAGAAATCCTTAAAAGCCCATTTTTTAAATCCGGCAAATGCTTTCATACGAACTTCATTATTCTTTGCATACTCAGGATGCTTTTTTAGACTAAGTTTTCTCTGAATTCCCTCAAATCTGCTATTAAACCAAACTGCATTAAAAAGACGCGGCACATCTTTCAGTGCTTCTGTCACAGTCTTCTTTCTAGTATATCGAACCAACTCATACTCAATATTTTGATTTTCCAAATAACTAACAGTTGCATATGCTTGCAATATGCCTCCGTAATTTTCATGCATATATTTTATGCATACTCCAACCATTTTAAACTCTCCTCTATGCTGCACATCTTACTTTTTCAGCAGTTCCTCATATATTGCCTGATACTTCTCGTTTTTTTTCTGCCAGGTATACTTTTCTGCTTTCTTCCGTGCGTTTTTTCCACGCCTTGTTACTTCATCAGGATAAGCAATACATTCAAGAATTGCCTTTTTTAAATTCTCAATGTATTCCTCTTTCGAGTTTCCTCCATAAAGCCAACCGGTGTTTTCATCAAAAAGAGTTGCTCCGCCAAACTTATTAATGGTGATAACCGGAATACCTTTTGACATTGCCTCCAGTAAGACCGTGCCTGTCGTCTCTCGAATGCTCGGCATAATAAATACATCCGCACCTGCATATTCCTTTTCCATTTCCATATAGGGAATAGAACCCATGCAGTGCACATGCTCAGACAAGTTCAAGTCTTCCTTACCGCGTTTACGTAGATGTTCAAGTTCCGGGCCATCGCCTACAACTCTAACCTGATATCTAGTTTCCTGCGGAATTCTCATCAATGCATCAAAAAGAAAATCCAAGCCCTTTCGATATATCATTCTTCCAGCAACCAGAAAGACGCATTCTTCATTTCTGCCCTTTTCATTGCAAGTATCTTTAATATCATTTATATCTACCGCAACCTCAGTCACTGGCTCATCACTTACATTGTAATTCTTCATTCACTTTTTCCTTTTCTGTCCAGCTCACCAATTCGTCCGGTCTTAATCCGTTATCAAAGACTAATTCATACGGACAGTTTAGTTCTGCCCCCTCTACGAGGAATTCTTGAGTCTCTTTATTTGCAAACATAATATAGTCGCAGCGATTTAGTTTGCCAGTGATTCTCAGTTTAAAGCGATACCAGCGATTTATCCCTGAGCGAACGACTTCAATGATTTCATGCCCCTTTGCGTAATCTTTTAATCCATTAGGCAAAGACTCTCCTCCGCCAAGTGGTCCGCAGACGAATTTGATATTTGCTATCTTTCCATAGTCTCCAATTGCACGGAATTCAATTGGCGTAATCTGATGAATAACGTCAATTTTTTTATCCGCACAGATTTTTTTTGCGAGAGGAAGTACCCGTCTATTCCACACATTAAGTCTTCCAGAATACATAAATCCCTTGAAGATTTTTTTGTAAAAATTAGGGATGTCAACATAATAAAACTTTATATTTTCAAGTGGGTGACTCTGCAAATATTTTTCGACTGGTTCACGTTGTTCTTCTTTTGTAATTACATAAACTTTATTTGTTTTTGAACTTTCACAAGGAACGCACCAACCGATTTTATCTTCACTTCCAGCAAAAGGATTACATGAATAAGCTATATACAGGATATTCATCACTTCGTCTCCATCTGCTGTGCAATATCAGCATCCACGATTTCCTCGCCAGTCTTATGCTTCAGCTGTTCTTTGGATGCTTCGCTCAGACCGTTGTTGATCACGCAGTTCATATCGCAGGTGCTGCACTTATCCAGATCCTCTTTGGTAACTTTGCCATCACGGTAGTCGCGGCAGATCTTCAACTCATACATACTGTACGGATGCTTGGTGAACAGAGTCTTGAACTTGTGAACCAGAACCCAGGTAGCCGGTTTCCAGATATACTTGTGCATAGCCGGGCTGACAGAACCGATCATCCAGCAATCACGGTCGCAGCAGCGAACCTTTGCACGAACCTTCTCTGCTTCTGGGCTGTTCCACAGCTCGTCCCAAGTCTGGTTGTTCAGGTTGCCCATGACCTCTTTGTCCTTGGTGCCATTGCAAGGCATAACATCGCCATACGGATCGATGAAGAAGGTATCGAAACTCATGTCGCAAGGCAGCAGACGCTTCTGACCGTAGATGTAGTTGATCAAGCCGTGGTTAAAGTATGCACGGAACCACTTCTTCGGGCTGTTGCTACGGAGCAGTTCGTTGACCAGATTCTCGAAGTTCTTTGCGACCATAGGACGGTCATGGATGATGTTCTTTGCCTCAACGAAGTAGAAGCTGTTATGCAGAGAAGCAGTTGCAAACTCCATGCCCATCTCATCGGAGATTTTGTACAGAGGAACAAGGTCAGGAGCGTTCTTATCCTGGACGGTCATGCCGAAACCAACGTCCTTCATCCCCATCTCACGCAGCTTCTTCAGCGTGCCGTAACCACGCTGGTAGCCGTTCTGCAGACCACGGATTTCATTATTGGTCTGTTCCAGACCTTCGATAGAGATACGGATACCAATCTGCGGAAACTCCTTACACAGGTCAACAATGCGGTCGGTGAAGAAACCGTTCGTGGAAATAACGATACGATCAGACTTCTTGTACAGTTCACGCACGATATCCTTCAGGTCGGTACGAATGAACGGTTCACCACCGGTAATATTGGTAAAGTACATCTTCGGCAACTTCTTAATGGTCTCGATGCTGATTTCCTCTTCCGGCTTGGAAGGTGCCTTATAACGGTTGCACATAGAGCAACGAGCGTTGCAGCGATAAGTAACGATGACCGTACCATTTAACTTCTTTTCTTCAGACATGATTAACTCTCCTATTGTTTACTCTCTCTTTTAAGAACGTTTCGATTTTATTTAAGAACCACTTGGCACATACCGAGAACACAACCGAACCGCAGATGACTGCAGCTGCTGTGAAAACATATGCCAATAGGCCATTTCCAAATAGATGTACAAGGTGTAGCTTCTCAAGCACACGATAAATTACCATGTGGCACAGGTAAATCTCGAAGCAAATACCACCGAGGAACTTGGCGACTGGATTGACCAGTATCCCCCCCCGCTTGCATCCGAGGGTATAGACCAGTGTTGCCACACAGAAGAACAGCATCGTGAGCGTATTGCCGCCTAATGCAAAATAAGCAACTGCGGCAATCAACAAAATCGCTCCAGCGATAACTTTGTATTTTGCTGCAAATTCGGTCAATTCTTTCCGATAGAGGAAGATCAAGCCTCCTGCGATAAAGTAAATCGCATCGTAGACGATATTAGTCCTCCCTGCTTTGAAGTAATTAGTGCACAACCAGTTAAATACCAGCGCCACAACCGCCACACTCCACGCTCTTTTCTTATTTCCAATCAGGAAGCAGAAGAACGGGAACAGCATGTAGAACACAAAGATGACTGCCAGGGTCCAGCTCACACCAATGACCGAAATCTTGGCATTTGGCAGAAGTCCCTGACATAAAGTCAAGTTTGCGAAAACCTCAAACAAGGATTCCTTGCTTGGTGAAATCACAAAGTCTAACGCACAAAGCAGTGCAAAATACGGCCAGATCTTGATGTACCGTTTCTTGTAGAAATCCTCTACACTGATCTTCTGGTCAACAATTTTCTGGTAATAGCCACAGCACATTCCAAAACCACTGACCATCATAAAAAGGAAAACGAGGTTTGTGAAAGATGGTATTAGCCGTTCAAACACAAATCCTCCTATCCCATATTCTCCATTTGCGAGGACGTGCATCAACGCAATGCCAATGATGGCATACGCCTTCAAGCCGTCTATTCCCTCGTATCGATCCGCTTTTGTAGCCACAAATTCTCTCCTCACATACCAGTCTTACTGATACACCTTCATAATTTTCTCGTAATACTCATCAATGGTATCAAAGCTGATGTTCTTGCAGTTCGCGCTGTACTCCGCACACAGCTTCTTATCACCCCAGAGCTTTTCTATCTTTTCTTTCAAATCTTTCCCGTTACCGCTTTCAAACAACTCGCCGGTCTTACCGACCTGAATCAGCTCTGGGATGCCACCAATGTTCGCTCCCAGCACCGGCGTGCCGTACATCTGAGATTCCATCACGGAGAACGGGCAGTTCTCATACCACTCAGAAGGGTAAATGGAGAACCGTGCCTCACGGATGAGCTTCTCCAGTGTCTCGCCTTTCTGGAAGCCAACGTTCTTGATGTTCTTAATACCATTTACCGTCTCTTCTAGCGGGCCAGTACCGGCGAAGATGAACTGTACATCCGGCAGCTCCTTACAGACCTTGATGAGTGTGCCGATGCCCTTTTCTTCAGAGAAGCGGCCGAAGTAGAGGACGTAATCCTTCTTCGGAGTCTCTTTCCACTCCACCTTATCAATGAAGTTGTGCATTGCCACGGTCTTCGTCGCAAACAGCGGGTTGCTGTCCATCTTGGTCTTCATGAACTCCGAGCAGCAGATCATGGTGTCAATGTACTTATAGGTACCTTTCCACTTCCAGAACTCAGCCTCCATCATACCGATAGCAGATTTCGCCGTGGAGCCGTGAATGCACTTGCCTTTCATGCAGTTCACGAAATGGCCACCGAGGCACTTCTCACAGTTCTGGTGCGTGTTCGGATTGTTCAGCATGTGGTTCGGGCAGACCAGCTGGTAGTCATGTGCCGTGAAGATAATCTTACAATCCCTTCCGGTCTCCTTGCGCCACTTCACGATTTCCAGAATGATGGAAGGTGTCAGCTGATAGTTGAAGTTGTTCAGATGACAGACATCCGGCTTGAAGTCATCTAGTACTAGTCTTAATTTTTCTCTTGCTTCCTTGCTGTAGATGGTCTTGATCGGGTAGGTCAGCTTGCTCAGTTTGCTGCCGCCGTGGAAGTCCATATCAGATGTATAAGCATTGACCCGGTTGCCCACGCAGCGGCCTTCGTGCTCCATTCCGAAGTACTGAACCTCATGGTCACGTTGTTCTAATACCTCACCCAATTTAAATATATACGTTTCCGATCCACCATTTGGATATAAAAACTTATTAATCATCAATATACGCATAATTATTACCTTCTATATAGCTGCAATGTTTTATCTACTATCTCATTCCAATCATACTTCTTACATATATAATCGGCTGCCTGATCCTTATAATTGTCAACCAACTTACTATCATCACATAATTTCTGTAATTTATCCTGCAAGTCTTTCACATCTGATTTTTTAAATGCAACCGCTTTATTTCCAACAACTTCTGTACATTCCTTTATATCCGAAGTAAGACAACAGTTACCATAACTCATTGCTTCTAACAGACTAAGCGGCATACCCTCAAGATCACTTGGAAGTACATATACATAGGCATTACTATACAATTCCTGTAATAGCTGTCCCTGAACAAATCCGGTAAATACAATTCTATCATCCTGTTCAGCCATCTGTTTTAACTGCTCCATATACTCATCCGTATCGGAAGATCCACCGGCTATCACAAGTTTTTTATTTGTCTCTATATCCTTAAATGCCTCTATCAGATAATGCTCACCCTTTTCTGGTACAATCCTGCCCAGATACAATATATAGGAATCTTTTTTCAAACCAAACTTTTTCTCTATTAGATCAGCTTCTATCTTATCTGGTCTGATAACACCATTGGGTATATATCTTGTCTTTCTTCCATATGTATCTTTAAAATACTTTTTGACTTCACTGCTAAGCACAATAATTTCATCTGCATATTTGACTGCCATTTTCTCTCCAAAATGAATATATTTGGAGCCAAATCCTGCCTTCCATTTTTCTCTCTGCCAGTCTAATCCATGAACCGTTACTATAACCTTTTTTCTAAATATCTTTGGTATAAAACAAAAAGCTGCCGGGCCTTCTGCATGTATATGCACGACATCATATCCTCCAAATGCACTGCAAAGTGCTGCAAAAAATGACGACGATACTGCCGCAAGTCCTTTCTTTTCTATAGTAGGAACAGATTTGATTCTAACATTCTTATATTCTTTTTTCTCTTTTGTATCATACTCAGAACCACTCACATGATGTCCACGTCTGTTATAGCAAGTCACATCATGCCCTGCCATAGCCATACGAGTGCTAAGTTCTTCTACAACTATCTCAACCCCACCTTCTCTTGATGGAATTCTTTTTTGTCCGAACATCGCTATCTTCATCTGTTCTTATTCTCCACATATGTATTTATCTTCCATATTATATCCAATCAATATCACATCGATCCTTCACCCTTCAACACAACACCCACTGTCTTGAACAGTATCTTGATATCGTTTACAAGACTCCATTCATCGATATACTTACGGTCTAATCTTACAACCTCATCGAAATCCGTGATATTACTTCTTCCGCTGACTTGCCAGAGTCCTGTGATACCCGGTTTGATCGCCATACGTCCTCTATGATGGGCGGAATACTTCTCCCATTCGTCCTCTGTTGGCGGTCTGGTTCCGATCAGACTCATATCACCCTTTAACACATTGAAGAACTGCGGGAATTCATCGAGTGACCAGTCACGGATCCGGTTTCCGATGCCCTTCTTGATCGTACCATCCGGCAGCTTCTTGCAGCCAATGATTCGCGGATCATATTCCATCTTGAACATCATGCCATCCTTAACCTGATTCTGCTCCATCAGCTCTGCTTTTCGTGCTTCAGCATCCATATACATACTTCGGAATTTATAAATCTTGAACTTCTTGCCATTCTTACCGATACGGTACTGGGAGAAGAAGATCGGTCCCGGTGATGCGATATAGATACATGGTGCAAGAATGATCGTAAGGATACCTGTAAAGATACATCCTACGATTCCGCCTAAGATGTCTATTGCACGCTTCACAAATGCCTGGTAGGTTGTTATATATGTAGTACTAACGGTCAATACATGATGACCAAGCTGTTTATCGAATACATACTGATAATCGGAGAGCTCTGCCGGAACACGGACACGTACATGAACCGTAATCCCCATATCTGCGAGTTGTCCCAGAAGATTTTCAGGGATATGCCTCTCAAATGGTATATTCACATAGACCTCATCTACCCAGCCATGCATGATCTGCTCCAGAACTTCATCTGTATATGCATATATACCAAGCTCCAGATCCGTATATTCTGTATTATAGCTTTCTGCCTCATCCTCAGTTGCATCTAATAATACTATACCTGCAACCCGATACAGATTATAGTATTCTGTATCCATTTCTGCAAGCAACGCATCCAGATATTCTTTGACTGTCACGATCACAATAGATTTCTTTGCCACACGATGTCTTCGTATATATTCCTTCCAGAGAAGTGTGACCACATAACCTATGACCAGATAAATCATGCCAAACAAAGCCATAACCTTTCTGGAATAGGCCGCACCCATTTTCATCATGAACAGAACGAATACTGCCAGAAGTACAACCAGTACAGACTGCTTCACGGATGCGATTGCTTCACGGAAATGTCCACGTTTCAATACGCCTTTATATATATGACATACTATGGTAACCAATAATTGAAATAATGTCAGAAGTACGGCTATTGTCCGATATAACTTACTATGATACGGATTCTCTGTTCCCATCCGTATAAAATACGCCATACAATAAGATGCATGCAGTGCTACCAGATTCAGCACTGTAAAATCCAGATGTTTTAACCAGCCCTGCGGCCCTTTTCTATACATTCTATTCCCTCATTTCCCTCATAAATGTGTTCATCATGTATCTTTATCAGGTCAAATTATATAAATATAGTTGTTAATGGTTTAGAAATTCTTAACGCTTCTTAACCACTAACAACTATAATTCAATTCCTATTAAAAGTCAATTTTCTAAGCTTAAGTTGAATGTAGAAATTTCTGAAAATAATACTGTTATTTTAGGCAATTTTTCCAAAGTATTCGACGCAGTTCTACAACTTATATCCATTCTTCTTTAACAGCTCTCTCGCCGTCTCCGGTGAATCCACGCCCTCTGCATTCTTGATCGGTGCAAATTCATACTCTCTGATAACTTCAAATGGTAAGCAGTCATTCATAAACTGAAGCATATCAAGCGCAAGGGTTTCAAACTTATAACCATTCGGCTCCGTTGGTTTCACCAGTTCCTGATTCTCATTCATATAAGGTATCGCCTTTTTTGCCATATGAAGCGGCATTTTCTGATTCAAAAGCTGTTTTAACTGATTAACCGGGAAGATATAATTTAAGATCACTCCATAATTATAAGCATACTCGCCCATAACCGTTTTCTTATACCGCATCTCATCTGACAATTCATAATATTCTACTATGTAAGGCTTATTGTCTTTCTTACACAGCACGCCTACCCGTTCATATGGATCTGCTTTCTTTACGACTTTTGCCGCCGACTGGTAATCTTCCATCATCATCGAACCAAGGAATACCGGATCTGCAATCTTCTGTAACACATTGTCCACGGCAAATACATTGATGTACCGAATGCCCTCTTTATCAAGCTGTTCTACCAGTCCTGCCCGTTTCATGGATGAGAACCAGCCACCATTTCCATTTGGTGACAGGCAGATCTTTGATGGTGCTTCCATCAATATCTTTCCATTAAAATCAACGGATGGTACAAGCTCCTGTTTGAAGAAATGCAGATACTCCTCCTTATATCCAAAATTCTTATGCTCTACAAAGAAGGATGTCGTTGCTTCGTAGTTCTTATCACTGGTCATGATATAGAGATGGATCCATCGTCCAAGTGTCCTCACAACAGTCAGGATCGTTTTCACCTGACATTCGAATATATAAAGGTCCCTTGTCTGCCCAAGATTATAGGTTCCTTTCGGTCCGTCAAACCCCAGTCTGGTGCCCTGACCTCCGGCAAGCATAACAAGAGCGAGCTGTCCTTTCTGGATCGCCGTTTCACCAAGCACCTTATAGGCAAATTCATATTCCTTGATCGTGTCAAGTGTCAATGCCTCTGTTGGTGTGATCGTTTCTTCCTTACCGGCTGATTCTTTCTCTTTTAATACATCAAATATAGAGAAGTCGATCTCTTCAATCTGGGAAAGCAGGCTCTGCTTCTCTTCATCGTTTAATTCATCATAATAGGCAAGCACATGCTCCTGCCCGTACTTTTTTAGCACTTCTAAAGCGTTTTCATATGTCATATAATTTTCCCTCATTTCACACTATCTATAATTTTTAACTCGTTTCTTCACCGCAACCGTCTCACCAAACACTTTGAATACATCCTTTAACCCGATCCTTCTTCCGCCCTTGCTGTCATCCCGGCTGTAGTTCAGCTCGATCGGAGCTTCGCAGATCTTTCTGCCATCTTTTGCTGCCATGGCAAGGATCTCAATATCAAATGCATATCCTTCTGCCTGCATCCGGCTGACGATCGGTTTGATCACTTCTTTTTTGAATAACTTAATACCGGTCTGTGTATCGTGGGTGTTCAGATGGAACATCATCTTTAACATCAGATAATATCCATAGCTCATGATCTTACGCAGCATCGGATAATGGAGCTTCGACTCCGGATGCAGCTTGGAACCGATCACGATATCGGCATCCTGCTCCTTCATATCCTTTAAGAATCGTTTCAGCAGGATCGGTGGCAGTTCCAGATCGGAATCCAAAAATGCGATGTATCGTCCCTCTGCTGCTGCGATCCCTGTCCGGATGGCATGTCCTTTTCCACCATTTGGCTGATATGAGATTCCTCTGATATGAGTATCCTGCATTTCTGCCCGGCGGATGCACTCTGCGGTGTTATCTGCACTTCCGTCGTCAACTGCTATGATCTCATACCGTTTGACGAAACCGGACAGCACTCTGCTGGTTTCAAGCAGATTATCTGTTATATGTGCTCCTTCATTATAGGCGGGCATGACGACAGATAGTGTCACATCCCCTTCCTTATTTGTTTCCATGGTCAACGTTCTCCTGTCTGACAGTCTTATTCTTCTATGTTCGCCTGTTTTACGATACCGTAGACTGCCTCTCTGACGATTTCTGACATGGATACACCTTTTTGCTTTGCATACTTTGACAGCAGTTCATGTGTATCTGTGTCGATCCTAAGTCTTAGAATTGTGTCTTTCCGTTTATCGGTCGGTCTTCCCGGACCTCTCTTGATTTCCTCTGCCATCTCCCTGCTCCGTTTCTTTTTATTTAAAGAAAATATTTCTTTACTCCATGTATCGCATATCCTGCAAAATATCCAAGTGACTTCACTGTTCCAAATCCCATCTTCCGGTATACCTGATATGTCATCTTTGCAGAATGTAATTTGGAACCTGATTTACTGTTCTTCACCATCCGGTAAAGCAATAACGGTTCATTGATGCCTGCTGCCTCCCCGTATTTCTTAAGGATTTGCAGCCAGCAGATATAATCCTCGTGAGCATCATCATCCCCCATCGGGAACTCTGCTGCCACCTCCCGCTTCATCACTACGGATGAGCAGTTGATCACATTCCCATACAGCAGCATCTTGTAAGTGATGTTCTCCGGTACCGGTAAGATCCGTCCGGTATGGGTTCCGTCCTCTTCCATCAGTTCTCTGGCAGTTGAGGATAATACCACTCCGGTCTTCTTCATAACAGCAAGCTGCTTTGAGAGCTTTCCCGACCGCCAGATATCATCGGAATCTAAGAATGCTACATATTCGCCCTCTGCAAGCTGCACACCTTTATTTCTCGTTGCTGCTACGCCAAGATTGGTTTCATTCTTATATAGTCTGACCTGTGGATTGCTTTTATATTCTGCCAGACACTCCGTCAGATCCTCCGGTGAACAGTCGTTGATCACGATGATCTCTGATATCACATCCTGACAAAGTGCGGAATCGATTGCCTGTTTAATTGTTCTGCTGCAATTATATGCCGGAATGATCACGGATACTTCTGGTTTCATTTATTTCTTTTCCTCTACACTATAGAAGGCATCCTCGGCTTCATCATGCGGATGCTTGATGCCTGTTTTCTTTGTCTTGTCTTCGCGGATCGCTGTCGTCTGATTTGCATCAATTCCCTCTGTATTCTCCTTCTGGAATAAGATCTTGAAGGTCAGCAGGATCAGCTTCAGATCCAGCCATAAGGAATACTGCTCATAATATGTCAGGTCAAGCTTCACCTTATCTCTCGGTGTGGTGTTATATTTACCGTAAACCTGTGCATATCCGGTAAGTCCGGCCTTCATCTTCAGACGATAGTCGAATTCCGGGAAAGTCTCCCTATACTGTGCTGCGATCTCCGGACGCTCCGGTCTAGGGCCTACGACTGACATATCGCCCTTTAAGATATTAAAGAGCTGTGGCAGCTCGTCTAAGTGTGTGGCACGGATCACACGGCCAACCGGTGTGATTCTGTCATCATGCTTTCTTGCAAGCTGTGCGCCATGTTCCTCGGAGTCCATCCGCATACTTCTGAATTTCATGATCTTGAATACCCTGCCATTTAAGGTCAGACGATCCTGTTTATAGAATACAGGGCCTCTGTCATAGAGCTTGATCGCAAGTGCGATCAGGATCATAAACGGTGAAAAGATAATGATCATGATCAGGGATACGATGATATCCATCAGACGCTTGAAGATCATATCTTCTCCTGTCAGTCCCTGGTTTCTGGATAATAATAACGGTGTATCAAACAAATGGATCGGTTCTGCTCCTAAGATAATGATATCCGATAACTTCGGTACCACATACGAACGGATCGAATGCTCGAAGCAGTATTTTACCAATTCGTTTCTGATATATGCCTTTGTCTCACAAAGGATAATACCATCGTACTGTAAGATTTTTTCTTTTAATGCTTTCTCACCTTCACTGACATGAATACGGTCAGCAATGATGTATTTGTCTTTTCTGGCATTGATCTTATCAATGAATTCGGTCGGTGTCTTATATCCGTAGACAAGCAGTAAATGTCTTGGAGGATAAAACTTACGGTACATCATCCTACAGACAAATACCCATATAAATATAACTATGATCTCTAAGAATGTAAGCTCGATCATGTTCAGTGCCGGCAGATAATTACGGGCAATGATACACAGCTCGACATAACCTACGATATTTGCACAGACCAATGATAATATCTGTGAAAAGAGAACATCCATCACCCGGAGGAAGCCTACTTTATAACCACCATACAGCTTCGTAAACAGATAAATGATAATCGCATACATACCGATTACCGCCCAGTTACCTTTGTTCCAGAACGGAATCTGGATAGCCTGAGTATTATCTGCATATTCGGTATACCACATTCTCGCAAACAGCAGTACTTCCGCAGCTAACAGAAGCACGCCTTCCGAAAATGTGATAATACGTTTGTAAATGTCTCTCTTTCTCACATGTCTGGTTTCTTCCATATCAATCTCCATCCCACCATGAGAGGTGGTCACCAGGTGGATATGCCACCTGCTTTCTCTTCATTTTTTTCTATTGGTATCGATTATTTTAACAGTTCACGGAGCATCTGGTTTACGGATGCCGGATCTGCCTTGCCCTTCATTGCTTTCATGGTCTGTCCAACCAATGCGCCAAGTGCTTTTTCTTTTCCGCCACGGAAGTCTTCGATTGCTTTTGGATTATTGGCAATAACTTCTTCTACGACCTTGCGGAGTGCACCTTCATCATTTACGGTGGCGAGTCCATGTTCTTTTACATAGCTTTCCGGTTCAATATCATCTGTAAATATCTTCTCAAATACTTCCTTTGCGACATTGCTGTTGATGGCTTTCGCATCTACCATCTGTATCAGCTTTGCAAGGTGCTCTGCGCTAAATGACAACTCATCTGCATCGATGGAATGTTCTTTCATCAGACGCATGGTCTCTCCCATCAGCCAGTTGGATACCTTCTTCGGATTTGCTCCGAGAGCGATCGTCTCCTCGAAAAGGTCTGCCATCTTCTTTGTATTTGTAATGATATCTATATCATAGTCTGGGATATCATACTCTTCTTTATACCGGATCTTCTTCTCATCCCGGAATTCCGGCTGACGGCTTCGGATCTCCTCCATCCACTCGTCACTGATCTGTACCGGTACAAGGTCAGGATCAGGGAAATAACGATAATCCTGTGCATCCTCTTTGGAACGCATCGGATATGAATATTCCTTGGTATCATCCCATCTTCTGGTCTCCTGTACAACCTTTTCGCCTGCTTCGATCAGATCGATCTGACGTTCTCTCTCATTCTCGATCGCATGGGCGATAGCCTTGAATGAGTTCAGGTTCTTTGTCTCTGTTCTTGTTCCGAATTCTTCTGCTCCGACTTCACGAACAGACAGGTTGACATCGGCACGCATCGAACCTTCATTTAACTTACAGTCTGATGCTCCGAGATACTGGATGATCAGACGTAATTTCTCAAGATAAGCAATTACTTCTTCCGCAGAACGCATATCCGGCTCAGATACGATCTCGATCAGAGGTACACCGGAACGGTTGAAATCGACCAGTGAACTGTCTGTATATGGATCATGTACCAGTTTACCTGCATCCTCTTCCATATGGATCTCATGGATCCTTACGAATTTCTTCTTGCCCTCCACTTCGATCTCTACCTTTCCATTTCTGCAGATTGGGTAGTACAGCTGAGAGATCTGATAGTTCTGTGGGTTATCCGGATAGAAATAATTCTTACGGTCAAATTTACAGTTCTGTGTGATCGTACAGTTGGTTGCAAGACCGACAGCAACTGCTTTTTCTACTACCCCTTTATTCAGTACCGGAAGGGAACCCGGCATACCGGTACAGACCGGACATGTATGTGTATTCGGTGCACCACCAAATGCGGTACTGCAGCCGCAGAATATCTTCGTCTTTGTCGCAAGCTCTACATGAACCTCCAGACCGATCACGGTTTCGTATACTTTACTCATCTTACAGACCCCTTTCTGCTACAGCGGCAGGCTGCTTGTACTCTCTTGTCTGCTCAAATGCATATGCCGCCTGAATGATTGCTTTCTCGTTAAATGCATCTCCTACCATCTGGACACCGATCGGCATGCCGTCTTTGTCGTACCCGCATGGAAGGGAAATACCCGGAAGTCCTGCAAGGTTAACCGGAACGGTGTATACATCGCCCAGATACATCTTGATCGGATCGGATAAGGATTCACCCATGGTCAGTGCCGTTGTCGGAGCAACTGGGCCGAGGATGATATCGTATTTTGCAAATGCTTTATCATATGCCTGTTTGATCAGGGCTTTTACCTTAAGTGCTTTTACATAGTATGCATCATAGTAACCGGATGACAGGGTAAAGGAGCCTAACATGATACGTCTCTTTACTTCTGCGCCGAAGCCTTCGGAACGTGTCTTCTTATACATGTTGTGAAGGTCTGTGTACTCTGCTGTACGATAGCCGTATTTTACGCCGTCGAAACGTTCCAGATTCGAGCTTGCCTCTGCGGATGCAATGATATAATATGCAGGAATTGCATATTCTACCATACCAAGGTCAAATTCTTCCACGATCGCACCTTTTTCTTTTAACACTTCAGCTACATGGTACACAGCATCCTTGATCTCAGGATCCAGTCCTTCTGTGAAATAGTCCTTTGGAAGTCCGATGCGCATACCTTTTACATCGTCCTTTAATGCGCTTGTAAAATCATTATCCATACGTTCTACAGATGTAGAATCTTTCTTATCATACCGGGAAATGATCTCTAATATCGTTGCACAGTCTGTTACATCCTTTGCAAGTGGTCCGATCTGGTCAAGAGATGAACCATATGCAACCAGACCGTATCTGGATACTCTGCCGTAAGTTGGCTTGATTCCTGTTACACCACAAAATGCTGCCGGCTGACGGATCGATCCACCGGTATCGGAACCGAGTGCACACGGTACTTCTTCTGCTGCAACAGCGGCTGCTGATCCACCGGAAGAACCACCCGGAACTTTATTTGTATCCCATGGATTCTTTGTCTCGCCATAATAAGAAGTCTCGGTTGTACTTCCCATCGCGAACTCATCCATATTTGTCTTGCCTACGATCACGGCTCCTGCTTCCATTAATTTCACAACAGCATCTGATGTATAGGTCGGTACGAAGTTTGATAAGATCTTGGATGCGCAGGTGGTAAGTACACCATTCTGACACATATTATCCTTGATCGCGATCGGTACACCTGCCAACGGGCCTGTCAGCTCGCCGCTGTCGATCTTCTTCTGTATTTCTTCTGCCTGTTTGAATGCACCTTCTTCATCTACGGTGATAAAACAGTTATATTCTTTGTCGTATGTCTTTATATTCTCGATGCAGGCTTTGGTTGCTTCCATAACGGAGATCTCTCCGGCCTTGATCTTCTTTCCAAGCTCTACTGCTGTCATACTCATCATATCCAATGTCCGTTACCTCCTAATCAAATGTTCTTGGCACCTTATAGCAGCCATCTTTCTGCTCCGGTGCATTTGACAGCATATTCTCTCTGTCGTCGCCATTTGTTACTTCATCTTCACGGAATACATTATTATAAGAAAATGTATGGCTCATTGCTTCCACATTCTCAGTGTCCAGTTCGTTTAACTTACTTACATAGTCAAGCATATCTGACATATCTTTCTTTGCCTGCTCCTTCTCCTCATCGGAAAGCTCAAGTTTCGCCAGATACCTACATAATCGATTGTTTCGTCTGTAATAACCATGGTATGTCTCCTTGTCTGGGTTTTATTAGGCAATTGCAATACTACTCTTTACTATGTTTGGATACTTTTGACCTTACCAATCAGGGGACGCTTTCGCTCGTTTCGGTCTGCAGCGGTACTAAGATGCCGCTTAATGCGCCATCTAAGGACCGGCGACCTCAAATACCCCTGTATTAGTAAGTCAAAGTATCCAAACAACATTCAGACTATTGTTTTCGCAATTGCCTACTATTATTTATAGTACCACAAAATTAGTTAGAGTGTACCACATAACTCCGTTGTTTGCAAGTCTACATAAAAAGGAAGGCATACTGCCTTCCTTTTTTCTGTCTTTGTAGCCATTCACACCTCATCATATGCAAAGAGGAGTGTGATGAAAACCACACTCCTCTTTGTATTCTTCATAAAGAGTTTTATGCTGGTTGTCAGCCTCGATACCCAGTTAAGATATCTAAATCGGCGTGGAAATCATTAAGTCCCCCACGTGGACTACAACCATATCCTGATTGCACGGCTCGATATCAATTAAGATATCTAATGAAATGGATTTTTTACCCTGCTCCATTTGCAGCCCAACTTTTTACGATGCTCTTTCATCGAGAATATCTCTATTCTTATATTTATTATACTCAAATCATATTATAAAAACAACATTTTTATAGTTATTTTATAACATGCCCTCTAAGGTCTCACGGATTGCCTTGATGAAGTTCTCGCTGTTTAATACAGTTGGATTCTCAAGGGTTGTGATAAGTGCAAGATCCTTTGTCATCTTTCCGGATTCGATCGTTGCGATCGTCGCTTTCTCAAGCTTGTTTGCGAAATCAACCAGAGCGTCGATGCCATCGAGTTCACCACGTTTTCTAAGTGCACCTGTCCATGCAAAGATTGTTGCAACAGAGTTTGTGGATGTTTCTTCACCCTTTAAGTGCTTGTAGTAGTGTCTCTGAACTGTTCCGTGTGCAGCTTCGTACTCATACTTTCCATCTGGGGAAACCAGTACAGATGTCATCATGGCCAGTGAACCAAATGCAGATGATATCATATCACTCATTACGTCACCATCGTAGTTCTTACATGCCCAGATGAATCCACCCTCGGATTTCATAACTCTTGCTACAGCATCATCAATCAGTGTATAGAAATATTCAATACCTGCTGCATCGAATTTCTCTTTGTATTCTTTATCAAAGATCTCCTGGAAGATATCTTTGAATGTATGGTCGTATTTCTTTGAAATCGTATCCTTGGTTGCAAACCAGATTGTCTGCTTGATATCCAGCGCATAGTTGAAGCAGCATCTTGCAAAGCTTTCGATTGACTTATTGATGTTGTGCTGTCCCTGGATCACACCCGGTCCGTCGAATTCATGGATCGTCTCTTTGATCACTGTACCATCTGCACCTGTAAACACCAGTTCAGCCTTACCGGCACCCGGAACCTTGATCTCTACGTTCTTATATACATCACCATATGCATGTCTTGCGATTGTAATAGGAGCCTTCCAGTTCTTTACACATGGCTCAATGCCCTTTACGATGATTGGTGTACGGAATACAGTTCCGTCGAGGATTGCACGGATCGTTCCATTTGGACTCTTCCACATTTCCTTCAGATCATACTCTGTCATACGTGCAGCATTTGGTGTGATTGTTGCACATTTAACAGCTACGCCATACTTCTGTGTTGCATATGCAGAATCAAATGTTACCTGATCATTTGTCTCATTTCTATATTCAAGTCCCAGATCGTAATACTCGGATTTCAGATCGATAAATGGATAGATCAGTTCATCCTTGATCATCTTCCAGAGAATCCTGGTCATCTCATCTCCATCCATCTCTACTAAAGGGGTAGTCATTTGAATTTTTTCCATCTTGCTCGTTCCTCCATGTTCTTTTATTATAGTTCTAATTACTTACCTGTTTTTATACACGCCTAGAATTATACATGAAAAATGTTGCTATTTCCAGTTTTTTGAAAGTTTTTTACACATATCCGTAAATTCCGCGCACGGACACTTCCCCGGATATAATGATCGACTCCTGTCCATCTTTATCCTTCACACGAAGTCCTCCATTTGGTGCAAGTCCGAGGGCTGTGTATTCTGTCCGGTTATATCCTTCGATCACATAGACCTGTTCATCCTTGTTCACAAGGATGGAATTATATTCATCCAGCATGAACTGAAGATCCTGGCATTTGACAAATGCGTCATACAGCTCTTCAAAATGATTTGCCACACTGGCGACCAGTTTGCTTCTGTCACAGCCGGTTCCGTTTTCCAGCTTGATCGATGTCGCCTTATCTGCCAGTTCTTCCGGAAATTCCATCATGGATACATTGATACCGATACCTACAACTGCATATTTGATATCCATACCTTCCGAACTCATCTCTGTAAGAATGCCACAGATCTTCTTGCCGCCGACTACAACATCATTCGGCCATTTGATCTGTGCCTGTAAGCCCGCTGTATCGGCAAGAGCACGCGCCGTTGCAAGTGCCGAAAGGATCGTAAGTCTGGATACATTCTCGATCGGCACATCCGGACGGAGCAGAAATGTCATGGCTATGCTGGTTCCCTTCGGGGTGCTCCATGCCCTTCCTCTTCTTCCTCGTCCTGCATTCTGTTCGTTTGCAACAAACAACGCTCCGTGTGTTCCATCTGTCTCTCCTGCAAGCTTTGCCCGTATATTTGTGGAATCCGTCTCATCATAATAATACAGTTCTCTTCCGATCACCGATGTCGTGAGTGCTGCCTCTATCTTCTCTTTCGTAACGATATCCGGCTCTCCGACCAGACGATAGCCTTTATTATTTACAGCATCTATAATGTAGCCTTCTGCCTTTAAGGCATTGATGTTTTTCCAGACAGCGGTTCTTGAGACACCTAATTTCTCACAGATCGCCTGACCGGATATATAATCACTGCTTGTCCGAAGCAACGCAAGGATTTTTTCTTTCATGATTTACCTTCTTTCTGTCTCACTTTCCTGATAAATTCCCATCTTCTTTAATAAATGATAATAGATTGCATCGCACTTATCACGTTTTCCGCTGAACGGCAGTACGAATTGCTCTTTTCCTATATCAATCTTCAATATGTAATATGGCAAATGCGGATCCGGAATGACCAGATTCACATTTGTAATCTTCTCATATGGTGTATGATAAGATTTCTTTCCCTTTTCTATGATCAGTTCATCGTCTTCAAAATGATAGGTCAGATCAAATGCCGATTTTCGAAATGATGATTTCACCAGCACCAGTCCGTATACTCCAAGTGCAAGACCAAATGCCAGCTTAAAAATACGACCACCGGTACTGCCATGGGATTTGATCATCAACAGGATAAATGCTGCTCCGATAACAACAAAAAATACACCAACCATCCGGTATGCAATTCTGGTTGCTCTGTTTTTCTTTACGGTATGCTGCATGTGTTTTCCTCGTTCTTTCTGTATATTTTCTGTTCTCTATTATATTTTCTACAGTCATAAAAAGCAAGCCAGAGTAAACATGACATTTTGTACTAAAACCCCCGACAAAAAACATGATTTTTACCAGATTGATTTTTCTTATAAAAAGAAGTAATATCCAGTATGCGCTGAAAATAAACAAGGAGGTAAAATCATTGAAAAACTTACTGAAAAAAATTAACGGTTCCAAGGATCTGACTGAAGGCAATCCTATGAAACTGATCTTGAACTTTGGACTGCCATTATTATTTGGGCTTTTATTCCAGCAATTTTATAACATGGTCGATACAATCATCGTTGGTAAATTTCTGGGTGTCGATGCACTTGCAGCCGTCGGCTCAACCGGATCGATCAACTTTATGATACTCGGTTTCTGCATCGGTATCTGCAATGGTTTTGCCATCCCGGTTGCTCAGGCCTTTGGAGCAAAGGACACTGATAATATGAAGAAGTACATTACAAACTGTGTCTGGGCTTCGATCTTCTTCGCTGCCGTTATGACAGTTGCAGTCGGAATTCTTACCAGAAATATTCTGATCTGGATGAAGACACCGGACAGCATCCTGGATCAGGCATTTATCTACATATTTATTATATTTATGGGAATACCTGCAACCTTCCTTTATAATATGGTTTCCGGTATCCTGCGTTCTCTCGGCGACAGTGTAACCCCTGTTGTCTGTCTGATTGCATCCTCCCTGTTAAATATCGTACTGGATATCCTGTTAGTTCGTCCGATGGGTGTCGCCGGTGCTGCTGTTGCAACCGTTGTTGCACAGGCAATCTCCGGTGTCGGCTGTCTGATCTATATGTGTAAGAAGCTCGGATATCTTCATTTTACAAAACAGGACTGGGCATTTAGTATGCGCCACTGTCTGACCTTATGCGGTATGGGTGTTCCGATGGGGCTTCAGTACTCGATCACAGCGATCGGCAGTGTTATTCTTCAGGCTGCAGTTAATTCGATGGGTGAATCCGTTATCGCTGCCGTATCCGCCGGAACAAAGATCTCCATGTTCCTCTGCTGTCCGTTTGATGCCATGGGATCGACAATGGCAACCTACGGCGGACAAAATGTCGGTGCTA
This sequence comes from Clostridium sp. AM46-21, assembly GCF_003480025.1. NCBI lineage: Bacteria > Bacillati > Bacillota > Clostridia > Eubacteriales > Clostridiaceae > Clostridium > Clostridium sp. AM46-21. The sequence continues at coordinate 103,672 of NZ_QUIB01000008.1, read as the reverse complement.
AGAAAATGGATCGTGTGGATGCCGGCTTAAAGGCATGTATCAAACTCGGTATTGCCTATGCGATTCTTGCATTTGTATTTATCCTGTTATTTGGCAAGAATCTGGCACTCCTCTTCCTGGATGCAGAAGAGACAGAGATCATCAAGCTTGTATATTATTTCCTGCTTGGCAACTCAGGAGCTTACATCCTACTTGCCCTTGTAAATATCGTCCGGTTTATGATTCAGGGGCTTGGCTATTCCGCCTTTGCCGTTATCGCAGGTATCTGTGAAATGGTTGCCCGTACGATCGCAGGCTTTATCCTGGTACCAAAATTCGGTTATGTCTTTGTAGCACTCGGCAGTCCGCTCGCATGGATATTTGCAGATATCTTCCTGATTCCTGCCTATATCTATGTTGTAAAACGTCTTCGCCGCAAGTTCGGTCAGGAGACCCCGGCGATGCTGAAGCGTTGTCCAAAGAGCCTTGCATAAAAAAATAGCGATGATGGATTTGTACAAACAAATGCTGTCGTCGCTATTTTTTTGATACAGCTTTTTCATATAATTAAAAAATCCATACCGGCAACATATATATTCACTCAAATACATTTGCTGCCAGTATGGATTTTCTTTTTTAATTCTTATTCTTTATTTATTTCTGTAGATAATATCAGTTCTCTTTGGTCCGTTTGAAACCATAGTGATCGGATATCCGATATGTTTCTCAATGAACTCAATGTAGTTTCTGCAGTTCTCTGGAAGATCTTCGTAGTTCTTGATACCACGGATATCTGTCTTCCATCCCGGCAGAACCTCATATACAGGCTTTGCTTTCTTTAACTTAGCTGTTGTAGGGAAGTCTGTTGTTACTTCACCATCAATATCGTATCCGACACATACAGGAATCTCATCCAGATAACCCAGTACATCAAGTACGGTAAATGCTACATCTGTTGTTCCCTGCATACGGCAGCCATACTTGGAAGCTACACAGTCGAACCATCCCATACGTCTTGGACGTCCGGTTGTTGCACCGTACTCACCGCCATCACCACCACGACGTCTTAACTCATCTGCTTCATCTCCGAAGATCTCGCTGACGAACTCACCGGCACCTACAGCACTTGAATATGCCTTTACTACTGTTACGATCTGCTTAATCTCATATGGAGGAATACCGGCACCGATCGCACCATAAGCAGCCAGTGTAGATGATGATGTAACCATAGGGTAAATACCATGATCCGGATCCTTTAATGTTCCGAGCTGACCTTCTAACAGAATTGTCTTGCCTGCTTTGATCGCTTCATGGAGATATGCGGATACATCACATACATATGGCTCTACGATAGCCTTGTACTCCATCAATGTTTCATATACTTCATCTACTGTAAGAAGTGGCTTCTTATACAGATACTCAAGCAGAACATTCTTGGATGCGATAACTCTGCTGATCTTATCCTTCAATTCTTCCTCTGTGTCAAACAGTTCGCTTACCTGGAAACCGATCTTTGCATATTTGTCTGAATAGAATGGTGCGATACCTGACTTTGTAGATCCGAATGACTTACCGGCCAGTCTCTCCTCCTCGTACTCATCAAACAGAATATGATATGGCATAACCATCTGTGCTCTGTCTGAGATCAGGATCTTTGGCATTGGAACTCCCTTTTCTACGATGCTGTTCAGCTCTTTGAACAGAACTGGGATATTTAATGCTACACCATTTCCGATAACACTTGTTGTATGATCATAGAAACAACCGGACGGAAGTGTATGCAATGCAAATTTACCATAGTCATTTACAATTGTGTGACCTGCATTTGCACCACCCTGAAATCTGACAATAATATCAGATGTTTCCGCCAGCATATCTGTTATTTTACCTTTTCCTTCGTCGCCCCAGTTGGCTCCGACAACCGCTCTTACCATATTTTTATCCTCGCTTTCATGGCATTTTTCCGGAAATATCTTCCGAAATTGAACTCAATTACTTTTACATTATAGCATGTATGTATTATAAGTAAAATCGATATTAATTATATATAGCATAAGTAGTGCTTATATTTATTCTTTACAAATACATTGATTCGGTTTACACTTTCAATATAACAATTAGCATAACTGCATTTCTATATTTGATATCGTGTATACATCATTTGATATACATATACCCGATATATGCATATGCATGGCCTTAATAACGTTTTTACAATTATCTGTAATAAAATTAACCGGGAGCTTCGATTATGAATATTAATTATGAATATTATAAAATCTTCTACTATGTGGCAAAGACAGCGAGTATCTCTGCTGCCGCCAAAGAGCTGTGCGTATCCCAGCCCGCTGTCAGTCAGGCGGTCAAATCTTTAGAACATGCAATCGGTATCAACCTGTTTATCCGGACGAAAAAAGGTGTATCCCTGACAGGTGCAGGCGAACTTCTCTACAAACATGTAGCCGAAGGATACGAGGCAATCTCCATGGGCGAACAGCAGCTTGCCCGACTGATGCACTTAGAAACCGGCGAGATCCGGATCGGAGCCAGTGATATGACACTCCAGTTCTATCTGCTTCCGCATCTCGAACGCTTCCACCAACTCTATCCCGGCATCAAAGTACATGTAACAAATGCCCCGACCCCAAGTACGATCGATCACTTATTTGCAAATAACATTGACTTCGGTATCGTTACAACTCCTCTCCCACAGAATCCGAATATGGAGATTCGAAACGCGCGGGAGATTGAAGATATCTTTATAGCCGGTCCAAGATTTAACGACCTGAAAGGTAAAGTTCTCGACTATCCGGATCTGCAAAAGCTTCCGATCATCTGTCTGGAAAATGACACCAGCACAAGAGCCTATGTGGATCAGTTTCTTGCAAATGAAGGCGTCACGCTAACCCCTGAATTCGAGCTTGCAACCAGTGATATGATCGCACAGTTTGCAAAGAGGAACCTTGGAATCGGATCGATCGTGGCCGACTTTGCCGGTAACTATATTGACCGTGGTGAGATCTTCCGGTTAAATTTCAAGAAGCACATTCCCAAGCGGAACATGTGCATCATCAGCGACCGCAGACGTGGCATGAGCATCGCCGCTATGAAGTTGATGGAATTGCTGTAGCTTTCCTGTCATCCGATAATTGGTTCTTTAACTGTTAATGAACTTCTGATCTATATTGATTATAACGCTATAACAAAATATCACATGAATTAATCAGGGATGCATATCCCCTTGTAATGACATTGTGAGGATTTCGTTATGAAGTGCACATTACCAGTAAATGCGAGTGCTTGTTTGAGCCGAAGGCGAGTTAGCACAAGAGCATTTACGAATCAGGTATGTGCACTGAATAGAAACCACAACACGTCATTACAGGGGGATATGCATCCCTAATTGATTCATGTGATATTTAACTTTTATACGTTGATCTCAGCGGTCATGCCAAGTATGTCTTTATTTGCATCAAGTACCGGCTTTACAACCTCTGTGATGAATTCTTCGGTCTGCTCCGGTGCGCGTCCGACAAAGTTCTTTGGCTCAAGGATGGCTTCGATCTCTTCCTTGGTCATGCCGAATGCAGGATCTGCTGCGATCAGATCAACAAGGTTATTTTCCTTGCCCTCTTTCTTTACAGTTGCGCCTGCCTGCATGGAGTATTCACGGATAAGCTCATGCAGCTCCTGACGATTGCCGCCACGTTTTACAGCATCCATCATGATATTCTCAGTTGCCATAAACGGAATCTCCTTCATGAATCTCTGATAGATAACCTTATCATATACAACCAGACCATCTACAACATTCAGATACAGGTCTAAGATACCGTCGATTGCAAGGAATGCTTCCGGAACAGATACACGTTTATTTGCGGAATCATCCAGTGTTCTCTCAAACCACTGTGTTGCTGCTGTAAATGCAGGATTTAATGCATCAGCCATAACGTAGTTTGATAAAGATGCAATTCTCTCACTTCTCATCGGATTTCTCTTATATGCCATTGCTGATGAACCGATCTGGTTCTTTTCAAATGGCTCCTCGATCTCTTTTAAGTGCTGTAACAAACGGATATCATTTGAGAACTTATGTGCACTCTGTGCGATACCGGAAAGTACATTTAACACTCTGGAATCTACCTTACGGGAATAAGTCTGTCCTGATACAGGATAGCATGCTTCAAATCCCATCTTCTCTGCGATCTTCTTATCGATCTGACGAACCTTCTCATGATCTCCGTTAAAGAGCTCTAAGAAGCTTGCCTGTGTTCCTGTTGTTCCCTTACATCCCAGGAGCTTCTGCTGACCGATCATGTAATCCAGATCAGACAGATCCAACATCAGTTCCTGAAGCCATAAGGTTGCACGCTTACCAACAGTTGTTGGCTGTGCAGGCTGGAAATGGGTAAATGCCAGTGTCGGCAGATCTTTATATTCCATAGCGAACTTGGACAGTTCGTTGATCACATTTAATAATTTCTTTCTGACAAGCTTCATAGCCTCTGTCATAACGATAACATCTGTGTTATCACCAACATAGCAGCTTGTTGCTCCCAGATGGATGATGCCGGCAGCCTTTGGGCACTGAACGCCGTATGCATATACATGGCTCATAACATCATGACGAACCATCTTCTCACGCTCTTTTGCTACATCATAATTGATGTCCTCTGCATGTGCCTTTAACTCATTGATCTGCTCCTGTGAGATAACCGGCTTGCCGTTTTCAGAAAGGCCGAGTTCATACTCCGTTTCTGCAAGGGCGATCCATAATTTTCTCCATGTCTTAAACTTCTTATCCGGAGAGAAAATATACTGCATTTCTTTACTTGCATATCTCTCGCAGAATGGGCTTGTGTATCTGTCTGTACTCATTTTTACCTCTCCTGTATTTCTTTATTTTACTTTTGAATCTTCACCGCGTTTGAAATTCTCATGTTCTCCGCGGATATCTTCCTTTGGTGGCTCCATCGGATATTCCCCTGTAAAGCAGCCGTGGCAGTACTGTCTTCCACCGGAGATCTCTAGCAACCGCTCCTTGCGAAGATAAGCAAGGGAATCGGCGCCGATGATCTTGCAGATCTCATCAACCGAACGGTTATATGCGATCAACTGCTCTCTGTCCGGGATATCCGTTCCAAAATAACAAGGATATAAGAACGGAGGCGAACTGATCCTTACATGAACTTCCTTTGCGCCAGCCTCACGAAGCATTCCTACGATACGGTCTGAGGTTGTACCTCTGACAATGGAATCATCGATCATAATGATACGCTTACCCTTTACCGCTTCTTTTAATACATTTAACTTCACGCGGACACTGGACTCTCTCTGGCTCTGCTGTGGCTTGATGAATGTTCTGCCGACATAGCCATTCTTGACAAATGCCGTTCCGTATGGAATGCCGGATTCCAGTGAATATCCCTGAGCTGCTGCATTTCCCGATTCCGGAACACCTACAACCATATCTGCATCTACCGGACTGTCCTTTGCAAGACATCTTCCCGCGATCAGTCGGGATTCATAGATTCCCATTCCGTCAAATACGGAATCCGGACGGGCAAAATAGATATATTCAAAGATACATCTTGCATGCTTCTCCTGACACATATCCTTATAGGACTGAATACCATACTCCGGTGAGATCGTTACGACTTCTCCGGGCTCTACATCACGGATAAATTCTGCACCGATCGTATCAAGGGCACAGCTTTCCGATGCAAGAATATAGGCATTATCACGTTTTCCGATACAGAGCGGGCGGAATCCAAACGGATCTCTGGCTCCGATCAGCTTTCTTGGACTCATTACTACAAGTGAATAAGATCCCTTCACTTTTCTGAGTGCTTTCATAACTGCTTCCTCGGCACTTGCACTGTTCACACGTTCTCTTGCGATATGATAAGCAATAACCTCGGAGTCGATCGTCGTCTGGAAGATCGCACCTGTAAGTGCCAGTTCCTTACGAAGCTCCGGCGCATTGATCAGATTACCGTTGTGTGCAAGACCAAGTGTACCTTTTACATAGTTCAAGACTAATGGCTGAGCATTTTCTATCGTACTCGCGCCGGCAGTTGAATATCTGACATGTCCGACACCGATATTTCCTTTTAATTTCTCAAAGGATTCCGGTGTGTACACCTCGTTTACCAGACCCATGCCCTTCATGGAGCTTACCTTCCCCTTGGGACCTTCCGTGTCTGATACTGCGATACCACAGCTCTCCTGTCCTCGATGCTGCAATGCAAACAATCCATAATAAATGGAGGTTGCAACATCATTGTTGTCAAAATCATACATTCCGAAAACACCACATTCTTCATGCATCTTGTCATCATTCTCAAAATAATGGGATCTTATATTCTCGTTCATGTTTTGCCTCTCGTATTTTATTTTTTAACACACTAAGACTTTATACGTTTTCTGTTTTTCTGTCAATGTTGGAATGTGAAAAATTATTCCGGAAATTAACAGCCATTTTCTCTATATTGCATAACCTTTCTCTTTGATCAGATCTACCATCTGATATACATATTTGTTGCAGAGCTCATCACTCTCTGCTTCTACCATAACACGAATAAGCGGTTCTGTTCCGCTCTGGCGAAGAAGAAGTCTTCCGTCAGAACCAAGCTCCTCTGCGATCTTCTGATTTAATGCCTGCACATCCGGATCATTCATAACCGCATCCTTACTGGATACCTTTACATTTACCAGAAGCTGCGGGAAGATCGTCAGGCTCTTGAAGCACTCTGATAATTTACATTTGCGTTCCAGAATAACTTCCATGATCTTCAAAGACGTCAATACACCATCTCCGGTCGTTGCATATTTGGAGAAGATGATATGTCCTGACTGTTCGCCGCCGATAGAATATCCATGCTCCATCATGGATTCAAATACATATTTGTCACCGACTGCTGTCTTATCATAGGAGATTCCCTTCTTATCCAGTGCTTTATATAAGCCAAGGTTTGACATGATCGTTGTTACGATGGTATTCTTATTCAGTTCTCCACGTTCCTTCATATAACGTCCGCAGACATACAGGATCTTATCTCCGTCTACTAACTCACCCTTATCATCAACACACAGACAACGATCTGCATCACCGTCATAAGCAAATCCTACATCCAGTCCTTTTTCTACTACAAACTTCTGCAGTCCCTCAATATGGGTAGATCCACAATTTGTATTGATATTGGTTCCGTCCGGATCATTATTGATTACATAGGTCTTTGCTCCGAGTGCATCAAATACTGCCTTTGCAACCTGATAGGCTGCACCATTTGCACAGTCCAGGCCAACTCTCATATTCTTAAAGGATCGGGTAGGGATCGTCATCAGGTATCCCATGTAACGGTTTCTTCCCATAGAGTAATCAATCGTGCATCCGATATTTTCTTTTGTAGCCAGTGGAATCTCCGGAATCTCACCATCGATATAACGCTCGATCTCTTCTTCAACCGCAGCCTCTAATTTGTAACCCATGCCATTGATGATCTTGATACCATTGTCATAGTATGGATTGTGGCTTGCCGAGATCATGATTCCACAGTCGAAGCCATCCGTTCTGACAATATAAGAAACACTTGGCGTCGGTGTTACATGCATCAGATATACATCTGCACCACTTGCCGTTAAGCCCGCAACTAATGCATATTCAAACATATAACTTGAACGTCTGGTATCCTTACCGATAACCACCTTTGCCTTGCCTTCCGGATTCTTCTTGCCATAATAATAGCCAAGATAACGTCCGACCTTGAAGCTGTGCTGTACAGTAAGATCCTTATTTGCCTCACCTCTGAATCCATCTGTTCCAAAATATTTACCCATAACTGTAAACCTCTTTCTTTCAACTCAGTTTGAACTACTTAACTTCTTCTTTTTCTTCTTCCGGTGATACCAGCAGAGAAACTGCTCTCCGATGTACAGAGATCTCGGATGTGGTATACTCCCCGCCATACTCTCCATCCAGTGTCCATGCGATCGGTTCTTCGCTCTCGATCACGACACGATTGGTTCGGAATGCTACCATATTGGTCTCATTCGTATTTCCAAGGAGCAGCGAATTGATGATTCTCTGGAGATCTGCAAGATTCTGGATCTTGCGAATCAGGACTCCTTCAAATAAACCATCGTCGAATTCAACTCCATGGCTGGTCAGACTTTTATATCCGCCGACCGATACTGAATTCGATATCATACCGAACATAAACTCACCGGTATATGTCTGGTTATTAAATTCTATCTTCAGATTATATGTGGGAACATTTACAAGACTCTTCATACCCTGTAATACATATGCCGCATGTCCTAAAATATTCTTCATATTCTGAGGGGTTGCATATGATGTATCAGAGAATATGCCAAATGCTGCAACATAGACAAAATAATTCTTATTCAATTCTCCGACATCTACTGAAAAAGGTGCGGCAGTGACAAGCTGTTCTGCTGCCTCGATTGCTTCTTTCGGGATCTCAAGACTTCTGGCATAATCATTTGTCGAGCCACATGGGATATAGCCAAGCGGCCGGTTCAGTCCACATTCCATAAATCCTGTGACTGTATTACCAAGCGTTCCGTCACCTCCGGCACATACGATCACATCGTAGTTCTCTCCTTCTTCTTTTACGACACGGGCAGCATCGCCGACTCCCTGTGTCAGATAAATTCTGACTTCATATTCTTTCTTGCAAAAGACATCTATCACATCTATAAGACAATTCTTCAAAGTTGTTCGTCCCGCTTTGGGATTTACAATAAACAGCATCTTCTTCATATTCATACCTCATTACTGTTTACAGGAACACATTTATCCGATTGCTCTGTTCCCGTCTGACTTATGCTTTATGCATTGTGATTCTTTTTATATTCCATGTAAAGATCGTATCCTTTTTTTCTGAGCTTACAGGATGGACAATGACCGCATCCTTCACCCGGAATACCATTATAACAAGTAAGTGTCATATCTCTGATAACATCAAGTCCGCCGAGTTCATCTGCCAGCTTCCATGTCTCCATCTTATCGATCCACATCAATGGTGTGATAATATCGAATTCATAGTCCATCGCAAGATTCAGTGTTGTATTCAATGATTTGATGAAAATATCTCTGCAGTCAGGATAGCCGGAGAAATCACTCTGGCTGACACCTGTTATGATGTCGCTGACGCCCTTCTGTTTTGCGTAGATCGCTACAAATGTCAGGAATACCATGTTTCTTCCATCTACAAATGTATTCGGTGTACCGACCTCCGGCGCATTCTCGTCTACCTTCATCTCTCTTCTTGTCAATGAATTTGGTGCAAGCTGATTCAACAGACTCATATCCAGAATATGATGCTCTACTCCAAATTTTTCAGCAATCTTCTTTGCACATTCTAATTCTTTTACATGCTTTTGTCCATAGTCAAATGATACTGCGTATACTTTTTTATACTTCTTAAGTGTCCATAACAGACAGGTCGTACTGTCCTGTCCACCACTGAATACAACAACTGCTTCATCTCTGTTCTTCAAATTCTGCATCTTTCATATCCTCCTATCGGTTCATCATCAATACTTTATTCTGTAAATTCACATCATTCTCAAATGCTCCACGGAACGTCGTTGTATAGGTCTTCGTTCCCGGCTTCTTAATGCCCCTTGCTGTCATGCAGCTATGATTGGCCTCGATCAATACGGCTACATCCGGTGAGCCTGCTGCCTTTCCAACCACATATGCGATATCGGATCCGATCCGCTCCTGAAGCTGCAACCGCTTCGCTACCATGTCTGCGATCCGTGCGATCTTGCTGAGTCCTAAGACCCTGCCATGTGGGATGTATGCCACTGACACCTTCATATCATACATCAGTGCCATATGATGTTCGCAGTAACTGAACACCTCGATATCCTTTACGAATACCATATCACTTGTATGTGCCGCATCTTCCTCTTTGAATGTCTTGCCAAACATCTCAGCAATCTCATCGTTGGTATAATTCATTCCCTCAAATACTTCTTCATACATTCGCGCAACACGGTCCGGTGTCTCTTTTAAGCCTTCCCGGTCAGGGTCATCACCAAGTGCTACAAGGATTCCACGAATATGCTCCTTTATTGCTTCTTTATCAATTGCCATTTCTACTCCATTCTCTTATTACTCTTAATCGATTATCCAAATAATATGTTAATATCAATATCTGCGGTTTCATCCGTTTTACACTCCACGCATCTCCGGATCCCAGATATACTTATGAAGCTGTAACTGTAATTTTACACCATTCATTTCATTCTCGATCATAAAATCAACGATATCCTCCGGATTGATCTTGCCGTATACCGGACTGATATAGACGTTTGATTTGATATCCAATGCCCATTCATGAATAATGTCTCTTGCTGTTTCCAGATCCTTGATCGAGCCGGATACGAACTTTACCGCATCCTTCTTATCAATATAGTTATAATTGGAGAAACACATATTGCTTTCCATTCCGCTTCCCGGAAGCTTATAATCAAGTGTAAATGCTACCCGGTCTGTCAACGCTTTAAACTCTGCGATATCCACACTCCCGTTTGTCTCTACTTCTACCTGAAGTTTCTCATCCATCGCCAGCATCAGGAGCAGCTTATCGATATCCTCCTGGATCAACGGTTCTCCACCGGTTAATGTCACGTTTCTGACTCCGGTTCGCTTGATATAGTCATAGATCTCTGCATCCGTCAGTTCTTCGTATGGGGCATCTGCTTCATTTGCCCATTTGGTATCACAGTAACTGCAATTCAGGTTGCAGCCTGTAAAACGAATAAATACCGCCAGTTCTCCGGCTTTTACGGATTCACCGTTGATGCTGACAAATCGTTCTGCTACTTTAAATTTTGCCATTTCTATTTCCTTCTTACTTTTTGTATATGATATCCTTCGATGTCATTTATCTATTATGACATCCTTGATCTTGCCTGTTATTTATTCTAAGTCTTTTTTGTCTTATATTATTTTACGCTATATAGTTTTTCTTCTGCTATTATGCCATATACGTCGCTGCATTGGTCGGGGTCTCATAAACTGTGGTACGAAGCACCTGATATCCCTTATCTGCCATATATTCATAAAAATACTTTGCCAGATTCTCTGCTGTCGGACGCATCGGAAGCTCGATGATACGGAACTGTTCTTCTGCCAGTGCTTCCATCGTTTTTTCCTTCAATGTACCTTTCTCCATAATCAGGCAATGATCCATCCCTTCTGTTTTCTCTCTGAGATCCCTTTTCAGATCTCCAAAATCTACAACCATGCCTCTGGTCTGTCCGTCCTGCATCAGCTTCTCGCCGCCGACTTCAACTTCAACCGTCCAGCGGTGTCCGTGCAGATTTCTGCATTTACCCTCATAGCCCGCAAGGAAATGCGCGCTGTCAAAACTTGAATTTGTCTTTAAACTGTACATATCTTCCTCTTTCTTTTATTTTCGAATGTTATATTACACAGTTGTCAGCTTGCACGATGTAATAAGCATCGACATTTGTGTAGTTTCGTTATGAGACCTGCACTAGCTGTCAGCACCAAGCCCATGTTTGAACCCGTATGGGTGAGTTTGGGCGACTGCTGACAAATAGGCGTGCAGGCCGAATAGAAACGAAACAAGTCGGGCGATTACATCGTACAAACTGACAGCTGTGCAATATAACATTCCTATGTAAAAAACGCGCATATAGGAAAATGCCCTTCATGCGCGTTTTTTCCTAGTTTTGTTTAGTGACAGGATGGTATTAATGAACTGTCATTTATTCTGTTTCTGTATTGCCTGTCATATCTGACCGGCATCTGTTTTTAGATGTTTAAGAACTTCTTTACGACGCTCTCCATTTCTTCTTTGTCACATACTGTGTCGTGAAGAACAGGAGCTGTACGGATGTCCTCGATTGCCTGTGGAACCTTTACACCGGATAACTTGCAGAGCTCATCGACTAATTCAAAGTCACTCTTTGCTGCATAAGCTTCATCGATAGATTCCATAACACTTCTTGTAAACTTGTATGGGCTTGCTGTAGAAGCGATAACCGTAGGAGTCTTATCTCCTGTTTCTTTTACATACTTGTCATATACGGTTGCTGCTACTGCTGTATGTGTATCCATGATATAAGAATCCGACTCATATACTTTCTTGATCGTTGCCGAGGTTTCTGCTTCTGTTGCATAACCGCCCGCAAATTCAGCAAGCTTTGCTTTCATCTCATCTGTGATCGTATATATACCTTCTGTGCTTAACTGCTTCATCAGTGCTGCATTCTTCTCTGCATCATTTCCTGCGATCTTGTAGATCAGTCTCTCTAAGTTGCTTGAGATCAGGATATCCATAGATGGTGATGTTGTTAAGATAAATTCACGATTTCTGTCATAAGTACCTGTTGTAAAGAAATCATATAATACCTTATTGTCATTTGATGCACATACGAACTTCGCGATCGGAAGTCCCATTTCTTTTGCATAATATGCTGCAAGGATATTTCCAAAGTTACCGGTTGGTACAACAACATTGATCTTGTCGCCAGCCTGGATCGTACCGTCCTTAACCAGTCTTGTATATGCATATACATAATAAACCATCTGCGGAACCAGACGTCCGATATTGATTGAATTGGCGGATGAGAACTGATATCCTTTCTCGTCCATGTATGAAGCAAGCTTCTCATCTGAGAACATCTTCTTAACACCTGTCTGTGCGTCATCGAAGTTGCCTGTAATTCCTACGACAAATGTGTTTTCACCCTTCTGGGTTACCATCTGCTTCTCCTGGATTGGGCTTACACCATGCTTTGGATAGAATACGATGATCTTTGTTCCCGGTACATCTGCAAATCCTGCAAGTGCTGCCTTTCCTGTATCACCGGAAGTAGCTGTCAGAATAACGATCTCGTTCTTTACATGATTCTTCTTTGCGGATGTTGTAAGCAGATAAGGAAGAATGGATAATGCCATATCCTTAAATGCAATCGTTGAACCGTGGAATAATTCCAGATAATATGCACCTGCTTTATGTACGAGTGGTGCGATCTCCGGTGTATCAAATTTCTTGTCATATGCTGAATTGATACAATGCTTTAACTCTTCTTCTGTAAAATCCGTAAACATCAGCTTCATTACTTCATAAGCAACCTGCTGATAGTTCATCTGCGCCAGATCTGTAAGACTGACATCAAGAGCAGGAATACTGTCAGGAACAAATAATCCTCCTTCATTTGCAAGACCTTTTAAGATTGCTTCTGATGCGGTTGCTGTTTCATTTGCATTTCTTGTACTTCTGTATATCAATTCCATATGGCACTCTCCTTCTGTTTTATTTACTCTTTTGATTTATGCAGGCTTTCTTTTTCCGATGCTTTCATCCAGACATCCTGAATTCGACCTGCAAGCGTCCACATTATAGCATACCCATTTTCAAAACACAAGACGGCGGAGGTATCTCTCAAATCTGTTTTTTATATTTTATAGAATTTGATCGATCTTCCGCCATCTGTATTTTCTATTCCCTTCTGTTACAAATGGAATTAATTATTTTACTTTAATGGTAATGGTTGCTTTCTTACCACTTCCGTCTTTTGCTTTTGCTGTGATCTTAACCGTTCCCTTCTTCTTTCCGATTACCTTACCCTTAGCTGTTACCTTTGCAACCTTCGGATTACCGGAGGTCCATGTCACTTCTTTACTGATTCCCTTTGTTGGAGTCAGCTTTGCTTTTAAGGTTATAGACTGTTTCTTCTTGATCGTTACTTTCTTTACTGCCTTTTTCTTCGATGTGATCGTAACCTTCTTAACTGCCTTTTTCATAACCTTAACCGTATAGGTTGCCTTCACCTTACTGTTACCGACTGCTGTTGCTGTTACCTTGATCGTCTTTCCCTTAGCAGCTTTCTTCACTGTCAGCACACCCTTGCTGTTAATAGATGCATATTTCTTATCCGATTTACGGATCGTCCATTTTACTTTCTTATTTGTCGCTTTCTTAGGTGTAACGGTTGCTTTCAAAGTCAGCTTCCTTCCCGGAGCTATCTTTTTGGTTGCTGCCTGAATCTTGACCTTTGTCGGTTTGACCGTCTTCTTTGGTGCTTCTGTTGTTGGTTTCTCGGTCGTCGGCTTTTCGATCGTAGGCTTCTCGGTTGTCGGTTTTTCCGGATTCGGCGTTGGTGTCGGTGTTACTGTTTCTTTCTTCTTTACCGTAACGGTGCAGAAGCCTGTAACACCACTTCCATCCTTTGCTGTTACTGTAATAATTGCAGTTCCAGCACTTATACCCTTCACTTCACCGGTCTGCGATACACTTGCCACTTTCTCGTTGCTGCTCTTCCAGTCAAATGTCTTCAGTGTTGCATTTGCCGGTATAACGGCCGCTACTGCGATCCGTTCTGTATCACCAATATTTAATACCACGCTGGTCTTGTTTAACGTGATCTTCTCGATCAGGATCGTATCCGGGATCTCATCTCCATTTTCATCCTTTGGTTTCGATGAAAAGATATCCTTTGAACCTGAAGAGGATGCTACTGTATTGTCTCCAACCAGAATAATATTGTCTGATTTGATCGGTGGATCCTTCGTAACCTGATCTGCTCCGACCGTTACCTTGGAATCCTCGATCCGTACAGTATCTGCTTTGATCGCCGTTCCTGTCTCATCTGTACCTGCGACAAGCTCTGCATCCCGGATCAGAACTGTGCCGCCTGCTAAGACGCCTCCATCAACCGATACCTTTCCGCCTTTGATCGTTATATCTCCTGCTGCAGATATCTTTCCGGATACTGTAAGGAATCCATCTCCGCTGATCACAAGTCCGCCGTCCGTCTCAACATTACCTGCGATCGTTACCGTTCCTTTTCTTGCGATCTCCGTCTTACCATCTGCATTTCCAATGATCGCAACGGCTCCAACCTCTGCCTGATCCAATGTGACCCTGGTTGCCCCACCTGCCTTAATAACAAGCTCCTTATTCTTACCTGTGATCACATAGTCCCTGCCGTCTTCCGTAAGTGTGAGAACCGGTTCCGTATAGTTGACTGTTATTTTGCCATCATCTGTCCGTAAAGCATCCTGATATTCTTTGTCCGTAATCTTTGCTATATCGATCGTATATGGATCCTGAACAAGGGTATATACCGTAAGCAATTCCACTGCTTTTCCTGCATATGCAGTTGCAGTTTCTGCATATCTGCCTGAAACTGTATACTTTGTAAAGCTACGTAATCCGGCAAATTCAATTGTCTCTCCATTGGAGACTGCCTGTTTCCATGTCGTTCCATCTACGGAATACCGGACACCCGCTTGACCGGAGATCCGGATCGTATCCTTTGTTCTTGCAAGAAGATCCACACTATCCGGAACCGCTGTCTGTTTTGCCTTTCGTACTTTTACAGAAACCATCTTTTTATAAACAGCATCTTCATCAGAGTTCTCGATCTGATACTGCTTCTTGCTTGCATCACTCCATGTAAATACAACCTCATACTGA
Source organism: Clostridium sp. AM46-21 (assembly GCF_003480025.1). NCBI lineage: Bacteria > Bacillati > Bacillota > Clostridia > Eubacteriales > Clostridiaceae > Clostridium > Clostridium sp. AM46-21. Next base: position 88,202 of record NZ_QUIB01000008.1, on the reverse strand, counting down.
TTGATACTATTTTCTACTTCCTGTTCGCCCATTGTTACATCCGGGGTGCTCCATGCAAATGTTCCATACCCGGTTGAACCGCCGGCAAGGTAGAATCAGAAAGCTTCTGTCCATATACCAGCTCAGAAGCCTCCGGGAATGTGATAGCCGGAAGTCCTGCTCTGCTGACTGTTACCGTCACATTCTGTGTGATCGTTCCTGCTGCCGCATCATACCCTGTGATCTGGTCAAATGCATAATTCTTCTTCGCATCGGAACAAAGGGTTAATACCACCTGTCCCTGATACGTTCCTCGTTCCGGTTTTTCTGCTGCATCTGCCCATGCAAATGTTCCATAGGTCTCATCTCCACCGGATAATTCTGACTCAGAAAGTGTCTGACCGGTTACGATCATTCCTGCTGTCGGGAATGTAATACCCGTTACCGGACATTTCTCAACTGTTGCAGATACCGGAATCTGAAAGGACTGTCCATTATCTGCCTCTATCAGCAGATTGTCGCTGTAAGTACCTGCATCCTTACCATTCTTTAATGATACGATCACAGTTGTTTTTCCTGCCGGTGCAAGCTTTCTTTCACTGTCGCCGGATAACGCAAATGCACTTCCTGCACCTTTCTCCAACTGAAGCGCTGCAGTTCCATCTGCATCTCCTTTATTCTCTAATACCAGTTCTGCCGCAGAACCGGTCTCATATCCATAAATAACCGGTGCACAGGTCAGTACAGTCTGGTCTGTTGAAAATACTGCCTTCGGTGCTGCTTTTACCGTAAGCTTGCAGCTTGCCGTAAGCTTGGTCCCATCCATCGTTGCCGCCGTAATCGTTGTTGTTCCTGCTGCAAGAGCAGTTACCTTTCCGACATCCGAAACCGTTGCAATCTTTTCATTCTCAGACTTCCAGGTAACCTTCTGTTCCGCTGTCTTTGGTATGACCGTTGCTCGAAGTGTAACTGTTTCCCCTTCTGTCAGCGCACAGGTTTCCTGATTCAGCTTGATCTCTGTTGCCTTTACTTCTTCCTCTGTATCATCACCGGAATTTGTTCCGTAATAAGTCTTCACACCTACAGCAGCAAGCTCTGCCGCAGAGGCTGTCTTTGTACTGTAATTCGTTGCATTCTTCTTTGCATAAGATAATTTTACTGTCTTATCATTCTTGTGAACCAGATAAAGTCCTGCTGCCGCACCAACCAGTCCGGCATTATAATCAAGCGCTACTTCATTGCAATAATAATCGCCCTGATCATCTTTATAGGTTCCATTTGCACCAGGTCCACCTACCAGAGCTCCAAGCAGCGTATAATGATTGCTGTTTATGATCTTTGAATCTGTCGATCTGGATGCTGCCCTGTGATGCGGATATTTACTAGAATTCTCGTTATAGCCTACGATATAGCATCGTTTATTCGGATTATCTCCTAACATATAATTCATCTGACTGGTTGCCCAATCTGCATATATTGTTGTTCCTGTCAGCTTATCATATACCAGACCGGTAAACTGCTCTGCTGCACTGTATCTGCAGGAGCCCCAGTCACTAACACAGTTAAATACTCCATCGATGGCACTCTTGCCTTTGCATACATCTGTAATACTTGCAATCTTTGCAGTATCCTTCTGCAGCATGCATGCCAGTGCTCCGGTATTTGCCCAGTCGATCACCCAGTACTGATTCACACCATTCCCGGAATTATCTTTGTATGTATTATAAACTGAATTATAAAAGGTATTGCCTGTAGCAACAGCAAGCGCACTTGCTGCAAGTGCATAGTCATCACCATATGACGTAGACGCATAAAATGATGATGCGCCCTCGGTTGCACATGCTTTATTATTTTTCTCTACAAATGTAAAGAGATCCTTTGCTGTCTTTAAATCCTCATTATTTCCAAAGTTAATATAGTTCAATGCCAGCGCTGCGATCACAACACTCACTTCATCTGTAGCCGGATTGCTCGCATCTGCAAAGAATGCCGGACGACTGATCGTCTGTCCCTCCGGTGCTGTCCATACACCATGATCTGTATTACCGTCACCTACCTGATAGCAGAATGCGATAACCTGATCTCCCTCATACACTGTACACCGCTTAAAGTAATCGCAGAAATAATCCGTGATCTTCTTCAGATGTTCCTTCTGACCAAGCTCGTCAAATGCATCCTTGAACTGATAATAGCTCATTCCAAGCATGGATGCTGCATATCCCTGTGGAAGTCCGAATTTCACATGATCGCCTGCATCATGGAAACCACCGGAAGCATCTACATTGTAGGTTTTTCCATTCTTTGTATATGTTACATTTTTATCATAGGTATGGCAGTTTCCACGCCAGGAAAGTGCACAGGTGTCTTCCAGATAACCACACATATTTGCGTCATAGAAATACAGACTTTCCTGCAATGCCTTTGCATAGTTGAATTCTACATCCAGATCTTTATTCGTTGTGGTATCACCGGATGAGGTACCACCGGAACCGCCGGAGCCGCCCGTATTATCATTGGTATCTCCCTGGGAATAATCTACAGAAGATGAAGTTCCTTTGTTATAATAAACTCCCTTTACCTGAATGCTGGATGCGTTTACATATTTTGCTGCGAATCCACCACCTGGTATATCATTCTGCATTGTTCCTGCCGCAAGGACTGCATTTCCCCCACTCTGCATCGGATACATATAGATCGTATCACCATCTGCCACAAAGGTTGCATTCCAACACTTAAATGCCGAAGCCGTACCGGATGGTACCTGTAATACTACGATCCAATCACAGATCGATGCTCCCGTATTATTGCTGATCGCCATTTCAAAGCCTGACCAGTCATTGCTTGGTGTTCCCTGATTCTTCACGGTTGCTGTCACACCTGATGAATACTCTCTCTCTGTTCCAAAATCAGAAGAATCGGAACCGCTGCCGGAATCTCCACCTGAACTGCTGCCTGAGTTTACCAGAACCGCTTCTTTGATCTTGTATGTGATACTTGTTACATTTTCAAACTGAAAACCAAAATTATATAACTGACCTGATTTACTATAGAACTGTGTCAAGTCCAGTTCTACGGTCTGAGTGCCGGAGCCTGCATTCACATTGATCCATTCACCCTTCCATGTTCCTTTCGCATTTACAAACGCCTGTCCGCCAATATTTCCGGTTCCATCGGCTGATGATACCTCGAAGCTGACACGAAGCTTGGTAAGCCCCGCACTCTTAAGCTCCGACAGATCGCTGTATCCGCCATTTCCAAGATCAAGGCTGACCTGATTATCCACATTTCCACTTGCTGTCACCTGATCCGTACTGTAAGACAGCGCAATCGTCTCCCCCGCTGCTTCTGTCTTGTCTGAAGGAATCACCACAAGGCTTACTGCCATTGCAAATGACAGCATCCATGCTATGACCCTTGTAACCCATTTGTCCCTTTGTCTGCTCATACCTTCTCCTTTCTTTTTCTCAAAAGCCGTTCCAGCAATACCCCACTCATCCATTACCTGTCTGCAACAGCTTTTTCTATAAATTCACAGTTAAATTAATTATACCAATAACTGCCAGATCCCACAATGAAAATTGCCTGCCTAATCTCACAAATATTCCCCTCTATTTTCGTACATACGGGACAAAATATAAGGTCCGGATACTTATCTGCGCGATGAATTCTGGCCGTCATATAGAAATATGTGCAAGCACAATTTCTGCATAACATGTATAACAGATAAAGCCCATGTATGGTAACAGTCTTCTATGATCGGGAATGACATTCATGTAGTTTCGTAATGAGATACACTCTAGCTGTCAGCACCAAGCCCTTGTCTGAACCCGCAGGGTGAGTTAGGGCGACTGCTGACAAATAGATGAGTGTATCGAATAGAAACGAAATGAGTCATAACCGATCATAGAAAACTGTTACCATACATGGGCTTTATCGTTGCCACACAGTGAGCAGGGCATGGTCTACTCGCTGCGCAAAAAAGGACAGAACCTTTTGGGTTCTGTCCCGCTCTGTCTATACTGAATTATTTAACATATACATCAACAGTTCTTCTTCCGTAGTTTAAAGCTGCCTGATGGCTTGAGAAGAAAATATCAATTCTGTTACCATGAATTGCACCACCTCTGTCCTCAACGACATATGTGTGCCCATCAATGATAAGCTCTGTACCAAATGCAAAACTGCTTGGTGCTGCAATGGTTCTTCCTTCTGTTGCATAAGTACCGCTGGCTGTAATTCCATCGGACTTACCACAGCAACGAGAACATCCACAATAAGCTGTTGTTGTGTATGTACCAAGATAAGTTCCTGGCTGGTAGCTGTCATCTTCTACAAGAATTGCACCTGCTGTTGCTTCCTCTGTAGCTTCTGTTGCTTCGATTCCTGTCTGCTGCTTCTTATCTGTAGCCTCTGTTGTATTCTTCTTTGATTTCTTACCGTTTGACTTTGCTAATTCTGTCTCTTCTGTAGTTGTTACTTCTGTGTCCTCTGTTGTTACCAGCTCGGTTGTAATATCTTCTGCAGTGATATCTGCGGAGGATGCTTCCTCTGTTGGTTCTTCAGCAGTCTCTTCTGTAACATCCTCTACGAGGTTTGCACTTGTTGTATCTTCCTTCTCAGCAAAAGCAAGCTCTGCTTCTGTAGCTATTGTGGCATCCTCTGTCGGTACTTCTTCTTTCTTTGCCAATGCAACTGCTTCTGTTACTTTTCCGGTCTTCTCAATCTTAGCTGATAACTCAGCGTCCTTGATCGACTTCTGTAAATCTGTGTATTCAATCTTAGAATATTCAACCTTAGTATCTTCAATTGCTGTAGATTCAAGCTGGGATACAGCTATCATTTTTGCATCGGAATGGAGTTTGGATTCATCGGATGCAAATGCGATCACAGATGCAACTCCAAGGGAAGTGGATACTACAGCAATACCTGCTCTTTTCAGATATTTCTTAAGATTCTCAGAAAACATCTGGCTGGAGCTTGAAAATTTCTTCATAATATTCTCTCCTTAATTTCTTTTCGGTTTCGAAATTGTTACAAAAAGATTAACTCTTGTTTGTATCGTTATTATAATGCCTGACAATCAAAAGGTCAAGCAAACCAGCCATTTTTATTAATTATGTCGTGGCTACAAATTTTATCATCATTATTTTGTGGTATTTATAACCAATTTATATATTAATCAATTGTGCATATTGCACATTTTAACATCTTAACAATTATGCAACAACTTAGCACATTGGACACTTCCACGAAGGTAATTTCTTAAATTTTAGCATCAAAAGTGCATTTTTTCTTAAAAAAAATAGAAATAATTTTGAATCACGCACGCATCCGGCTGCATATATTTCAAAATCATCTCTATTTGTTTCTATTATCCTTATTAATTATGTTAAAACATTTTCAAAACTGTATCATAACTGCATCTAAACGTATTATATTATAACTCCAAACAACGTCTGACACACCTGCGGATTCATACATGACTTAAAGCAGCATTCCATCTGTCCATGCATCAAGCAGTTCCACCATCTCGTCATAGTTCTCTACCTGATTGATCAGATTCCGAAGTCTGGAAGAATCATACATACCTGCCGAATACCATGCCACATGCTTCCGCATCTCATGGATTCCTGTAAATTCCCCTTTAAAATCAATCATCAGTCTGGCATGGCGAAGCATCGTCTCCTTCACCTGCTGCTTATCCGGTCTTGCCGGAATCTCTCCTGTCTCAAAGTATGTCTTTAATTCATGGAAGATCCATGGATTGCCACGCGCACCTCTTCCGATCATAAAGGCATCACAGTTGGTCTGCTCTTTCATCCGAATTACATCCTCCGGAGTCAGAATATCACCATTCCCGATCACAGGAATCTTCACAGCCGCTTTCACGTCTGCGATCACGCCCCAGTCTGCATGTCCGTGATAATACTGTTCTCTGGTCCTGCCATGAACAGCCACAGCAGCCGCACCGCTTTCCTCTGCTATATGTGCAATCTCCGGCGCGTTAATATGCCCACTGTCAAAGCCGCTGCGGATCTTGATCGTGATTGGCAGCTTACACGCTTTTGTCATTGCCGACACGATCTTTCCTATTAGCAACGGATCCTTCATCAGTGCAGATCCCTCGCCGTTATTTACAATCTTTGGAACCGGACATCCCATATTCACATCGACAAATGCAAATCCACGGTCTTCGATCTTCTTCGCCATCTCTGCAAGCAGCTCCGGATCCGAACCAAACAGCTGCACACCGATCGGATCCTCTGCCGGCAATACCGCAAGAAGCGGTACTGTATTCTTATTATTATAATACAGTCCCTTTGCACTGATCATTTCCGTATATAAAATATCGCAGCCCTGTTCTTTCGCCAACAAACGAAATGGCTGGTCACACACCCCAGCCATTGGCGCCAAAACAAGTTTATTCGTAAAATCCATAAATACTCCTATGCCTGTTTTTGTTTATCCATAATAATTCGAAGACCATACAGTGTCAGATCCGGATCATAGGTATCGATGCAGTCGGTATTCTCATAAATCATCTTACCAAGTCCACCGGTCGCAACAACCTTCATATTATCAAAGCCGGATTCCTTCCGCATACGCTTTACAATGTATTCTGTCTGTCCGATATAGCCAAGACATACACCTGCCTGCATACTGGAGATCGTATCCTTACACAGTACCGTATCCGGCACCTTGATCTCAATTTCCGGCAGCTTCGCTGTTCCGCTCCATAATGCATTTGCACCCAGGCGAATACCCGGTGAAGTTACACCTGCTATAAATGAACCATCTCCATTTACCAGATCATATGTGGTTGCAGTTCCAAAATCGATCACCAGCACAGGTCCGCCATACATATGGTACGCTGCTACCGCATCTACGATACGGTCTGCACCAAGCTGTCTTGGATTTGGAATCGTAATATTAATACCTGTTTTTACCCCAGGCTCCACGATCAGAGGATCTAACTTAAAATATTTTCTTATTCCATTTGTCAGGGAATGCATCACATTTGGTACTACAGATGCAATAATAACTTCATCAATTACATCTAACGGAAGATTTCTCATTCGAAGCAATTCTCCCAAAAATACACCAAACTCATCTGAAGTTCTCGATATTCCCGTCGTCATACGGAATGTCTTCTCTAACTTTTCTCCGTCAAATAATCCCATCGTGATATTCGTATTTCCTACATCAATTGCAAATAGCATCTCTCACCTCTAATAGTCTTCCAGATAAAATACCTTATAAAACAATTCCAGACTGGAAAACAACTGCTGCTTGTCCTTCTGTAACTGCTTGATCTTCAACTCACATCCGATCTCATCATATAACAAATCCTCATCAAATGCTTCTGTTACAAGATTCAGGCTTCCCTCCTGGTCAAATTCAAGCCTCAGTATACCACCTACATCCTCTGTAAACAATACACACATGATTTTTAATTCTTTTTTTATTTCTTCCGGAAGTCCTTTAAACTCCTCATTCAGATAAAATTTCTGTTCGTACTTCGAACTAGCACATAATACAACCTTTTCTGGTTCATTGTTTCTCCTATCCTATCACATCTGCCATATCATACATGCCTGCCGGTTTTCCTGCCAGGAATTTTGCGGCTTCTACTGCGCCCTTTGCAAATACTGACTTGGAATATGCTGTATGCTTGAACTCGATCACTTCATCGATTCCCGCAAAGATGACCTCATGTTCTCCAACAATCGTTCCGCCACGAACGGCTGAGATACCAAGCTCTTTCTTATCTCTCTTTTTTCTGACCTGACTTCTGTCGTAGACATATTCATATTCTCCGCCTCTTGCTTCATTAATAGAATCCGCAAGTGCTATCGCTGTTCCGGATGGTGCATCTACCTTCTGGTTATGATGCTTCTCAATGATCTCGATATCATAGCCTGCCGGTGCAAATACATTTGCGGCATCCTTTAACAGCTTCATCAAAGTGTTGATTCCAAGTGACATATTGGCTGACTTTAAGATTGCAACCTTCGCACTGCATTCTTTTACCTTTGCAAGCTGTTCATCACTTAAACCGGTTGTACAGAGAACTACCGGGATCTGTTTTTCCACACTGTAATCAAGAAGTGCATCCACTGCTACTGCTGCTGCAAAGTCAACGATTACATCTGCCGCCACATCACACTTTTTAATATCTGTAAATACCGGATATCCGTTATCTCTGTTATCTGCGATATCAATGCCTGCAACGATCTGTGCATTCGGATCATCCGCTACAAGTCCTGTGATCACCTGTCCCATCTTACCATTACATCCATGCATTATAATTCGAACCATTTTCTTTTCCTCCATTTATCCTGTGTTTTTCTCATTCTGCCGTAGCAGCCGCCAAATCTCTCATGCAGACATGAGCTTTGGCTGAGTACCCGCAAACTAAACAAAAATCCCGCAGAACCTGCGGGATTTTATATACTACAGACAGATTCCTGTATCCCTTCTGTCCATCTTTGTTTATATCATACAGCCTAATCCTCTACCGGATCATCTGTATTTTCTTTTTATTCTAAAGTAAACCGTACGCTGTCATTGCGGCCTTTAACTTCTCTACATGTGCAGGCTCCATCTCTGTTAATGGCATTCTCATTGTTCCGCCGCATAAGCCCATAAGCTCAACTGCTTTCTTAACAGGAATTGGATTTACTTCACAGAACAATGCCTCACACAAATCGATCGTCTTTAACTGGATATCAAGACTTCCCTTTACATCGCCGTCCATGAATTTCTTAACCATATCATGTACATCTCTTGGAGCAATATTTGCTGTTACAGAGATAACACCCTTTCCACCTAATGACAGGAGTGGTACTACCTGATCATCGTTACCGGAATAAATATCGATACAGCCATCTGCCAGTTTTGCAAGCTTAACTACCTGTGCGATATTACCGGACGCTTCCTTGATACCTACGATATTTGGTACAGTCTTTGCAAGTGTAACTGCTGTCTCCGGCTGAATGTTACATCCTGTACGGGATGGTACATTGTATAAGATAATTGGAATCTTTACAGAATTCGCAATAGCTGTAAAGTGTGCGATCAGACCATTCTGGGTTGCCTTGTTGTAATATGGTGTTACTAACAGTAATCCATCTACGCCATAGCTCTCTGCCTCTGTAGAAAGGTAAATAGCTGTTCCTGTACAATTAGAACCTGCACCTGCGATAACAGGGATTCTGTGATCTACATATTCTACACATGCCTTTATACATGCGAGATGTTCTTCATGTGATAATGTAGATGCTTCACCTGTTGTTCCACATACGATAATGGCATCTGTACCATTTGCAATATGGAATTCAACAAGCTCCTTCATCTTATCGAAATCAACCTCGCCATTCTCCTTAAATGGTGTTACTAACGCTACACCTGAACCTTCAAAAATTGACATAAATTTTTCCTCCTTAAAATCTAAAACCTGTAAATCCTCGTGGAATCAATTTTACTTCTTCTATACAGTATAAAAGGCCGGCACGCGAGCGCCGACCTTTAGAAATAATATACTTTCTGAAAAAGTAGCCCTCCATCTGTGACGATGACAGTCATACAGTTATTCGCTGCACAACCAGGTTACAGCCCTATGGATAACTGCTTCCTTCGGCGGTATCCCCTTTCAACACATATCATCTACCTCCATATATATCCATATATTTACTGATAAATACCGCGCCTCTACTGAATTTTCTTTTTTCCATTAGATAAAATTACTATATCATTCCTGTCTGTTTCTGTCAATATGTAACAACTTCTTTTCCCTGCCTGTTCATTGCTTTACCGTCCCTTTGCCGTACTACTCCAGACATTCCATTTTGCTGACAGATACCTCATAAGCCGTCTTGCTGATGATCTGGTCATTCCCGATCCGTTTCTGATATTCCCGGCTCTGGATCCTGCCCCAGACCGCAACATGCTCCCCTACCTTCAGCTTCCCTGCAAATCTTGCATTTCTGCCCCAGCAGATACATGGAATATAGTCACTCTTGCCATATGCCCGGTTAACTGCAAGCAGAATATCTGCAATCTCTCTTCCAAGTGGTGTCATACGGTACACCGGCTCCTTGCAGATATAACCATCCAGATAAATCTGATTTGGTTTGTTTTCCGCTTCGTCCTCCTCATCATCCAGTACCGATATCTCCCTGACAAATACCGATAAGATCAGACGGTTTCTCGTCTCCTCATGTTTGTTATAAGAACGGAACTGTCCTCTTGCAACCACCTTTTCCCCAATATGGGAATTTTCTACATCAAATAACCGGTCAGATACCATAAGTGGTATTACGTCATAGGTATCACTCAGTCTGGCAACAACAAGATCCACCATATAAAATCCCTCTCCGAAGATCTCATGACTGAACGTAAAGTCTGACGCGATCTCCCCCGCTACGATCACCTGGTTATTGTTTAATGTTTTTTCCATGCTTTTTCTCCCTTCTGGTATATCCCTTCGAATGTATACCATAAAATATATTCTTATATACCAGAAGATATGCTGCCTTTTTTTGTCTTGTTTTGTCTATTATCCGATCATTTTCGCTGCCTGTATGCTTCATATGCAAGAAGTGTCGCTGAAATTGCAGCATTTAAGGATTCCACCTGACCTGCCATCGGAATACGGATCAGGCGGTCAGCCTTTGCAGAAAGTTCATAGGTCAGACCGTTTCCTTCATTTCCGATCAGGAATGCATTGTTCTTTTCAAGTTTTCCCGCGTACAGATCCTGTCCGTCCAGATGCGCCCCATAGACAACAATTCCATGTTCCTTTAACCTGTCAACCGTACCCATGAGATCATCCACATAGACAAATGGCACCCGGAAGATCGTTCCCATTGTAGATCGTACCACCTTAGGATTGTATATATCACAGGAATCCCCTCCAATGATAATACCTGTAACGTCAGCAGCCTCTGCTGTCCGCACGATCGTACCCAGATTACCGGGATCCTGTATGGATTCCAGCACCAAAAAAGTGTTTCCCCCTTCATGTTTAGCCATCACAGAAATCAAATCATCCATCGTGTAATGATATCTATCCACGACAGCAAGAAGTCCCTGCGGGGTTTTCGTCTGTGACATCGACTGAAACACACTGTCTGATACAACAACCAGTCGTCCGTCCTGTTCTGTGATCCCTTTTACAGAAAGCTCCGCTTCATATTTTCTATATGCCGTTTCCGATACAAACACCTGCTTTACCCGGTCAACCGGAAGTTCCCGGAACATACGGCTTCCTTCTACTATAAATACCTGTTCTTCTTTGCGGAATGCCGCATTTTTACTTAACTTGTTGATATTCTTTATCTTAGGATTTGAATTTGCAGTAATGATCTCCATACCTGCATCCTCCTGTCATTTTCTTTTCCAGCAATCCTTCAGAATCTGCCATGTAAGCAATCCAGACAAGAACGCTGCTATTTCTTCTTATTCGGACGAACGGTTACACGGCTGACACCATATTCCAGCTTCAGCCGGTCTACGATACCGGAAGCTCCGTCTACCATAAAGCCCCTTCCCATATTCTTGTATTGCTTTTCCTGTTTGATGAATATATATACCGGACAGTTTCCTTTATATTCTTCCAGGATTGACAGGAACTCTTTCTCCAGCTCATCATATTCTTTTCTATCATCAAAGCATACCCAGACCTGCAGATCACCCTCTGTAAATTCCGGTTTTCCTGTATTTTCTCTGCGAGGCTTCTTCCTGCCACTGTTATTATAACGGCTGAAATCATTTCCTGCCGCCACTTCATCAAAGGTCAGGATCTCTTCTGCGATCAGCTTCGCGTCCTCCTCTGAAACCGTCGCCCGACCCTTTACAAAGATCTTATTATCTGTCGTCAGTTTCTCCCGGTAATCTTCATATTTCTTTGGAAATACAATGATCTCCGTCTGTCCGACCATGTCCTCCAACGTAACAAATGCCATGTTCTGATTGTTCTTTGTCAGCTTCACCGTAACACCTGCTACCATGCCGCCAAGAATACAGATACTCTGATCCGGAACTCTTGCCCGTCCTTCTTCCTCATCGATCATGAAATCCACCGATGAAAATGCCGTTTTCTCACTCATCAGTTTCTCATAATCAAGAAGTGGGTGGCCGGATATATAGATACCAAGCACAGATTTCTCAAGTGCCAGCTTCTCCTGCTCGTCATATTCCTCTACATCCGGAAATTTCGTCTTTGCCGCTTCTGCAAACTCACCGCCAAAAAATTCTGCAAATGACATCTGTCCTGCAGATGAATTTTTCCGCTCTTTATAGACTTCATCGATCATCATCGGATATGCCATCATCATCTGGCGTCTCTTCACACCAAAGCTGTCAAATGCACCTCCAAGGATCAATGCTTCAACCGTCTTCTTATTGGTCTCCTTCGGTGTCATACGAACCAGAAAGTCCTTCATGTCTTTATACGGTCCATTTGCCTCCCGTTCTTCTACAATCCGGTCTACTACTGCACTCCCGACACTCTTGATCCCTGACATGCCATATCGTATCGCACCCTTGGCTGCTGAGAAGCCGCTGTAGCCTTCATTGATATCCGGCGGCAGGATCTGGATTCCCATCTGGCGGCAGGACTGAATATAACCCGCCACCTTGGAACTGTTATCCTTTACTGATGACATCAGCGCCGCCATAAATTCAACCGGATAATAGCATTTTAAAAATGCTGTCTGATAGGCAACAACCGCATATGCTGCTGCATGAGATTTGTTAAATGCATATTTTGCAAAATCCGTCATATCATCGAAGATTTTATTTGCAGTTGCTTCCGGGATGCCTCTGGCGATACAGCCCGGCACTCCTAATTCTTCATTTCCATATACGAAATACTGGCGTTCCTTCGCCATGACATCTGCTTTCTTCTTTGACATGGCACGGCGCACCAGATCGCTTCGTCCTAGTGTATATCCGGCAAGCTTCATAACGATCTGCATAACCTGCTCCTGATATACAATACAGCCATAGGTTGGTTCCAGGATCTCCTGAAGCTCCGGCACGTCATAGGTAATCTTCTCCGGATGTTCCTTACCATTGATATAGTTTGGAATAAAATCCATAGGTCCCGGGCGGTACAGAGAGATTCCGGCTATGACATCTTCCAGACTCTGAGGCTTTAACTCCTTCATGAAGTTCTTCATACCGGAACTTTCAAGCTGGAAGATACCCTCTGTCTTACCTGACGTAATCAACTCGAATACCTTTTTATCATCATAATCGATATGATCGATATCAATATCAACTCCGGTCTCCTGCTTTATAAACTTTACTGCATCCTGAATAACGGTCAGAGTACGAAGTCCAAGAAAGTCCATTTTCAGAAGTCCTAATCGCTCGATTGTTGTCATTGTAAACTGGGTGATGATCGAATCATCACCGCCTCTTGCAAGCGGTACATATTCATCGATAGAATCTCTGCCGATCACGACACCGGCTGCATGCATACCGGTATTTCTTGGAAGTCCCTCTAACTTTCTTGCCATATCGATCAACTGTTTGACATCTGCATTTTCCTCATACATCTCTTTCAGATCCTTGCTGACCTTCAGAGCTGTGTCAATATTCATGCCGATCTCCATCGGGATCGTCTTTGCTACCGCATCACAAAGTGCATATGGGAGATCCAGCGCGCGACCAACATCACGGATAACATTTCGTGCCGCCATCGTCTGGAAGGTTACGATCTGTACGACCTTTTCTTTTCCATATTTACGGACAACATAATCGATAACTTCCTGCCTTCTCTCGTAACAAAAATCCACGTCGATATCAGGCATGGATACACGCTCCGGGTTCAGAAATCGTTCAAACAGTAAGTTATAACGGATTGGGTCAATATTTGTGATCTCAAGGCAATAGGCTACGATACTGCCTGCCGCAGATCCACGACCGGGTCCGACAGCAATCCCATGATCCTTTGCATATCTTATAAAGTCCGATACAATCAGAAAATAATCTACATATCCCATTTTCTTGATCGTATTGATCTCATAGGTCAGACGCTCCATCAACTCCGGTGTTACCGGGTTATAACGCTTCCTAATGCCCTCCATACAGAGCTTCTCCAGATACTCCTCGGCCGTCAGTCCATCCGGCACATCAAATTCCGGCACCTTCTGCTCGCCAAATACGATCTCTACATTACAACGGTCTGCAATCTTCTGTGTATTTGCAAGAGCCTCCTTCGCATAAGGGAAAAGCTCATACATTTCTTCCTTGGATTTCAGATAATACTGTCCACCTGTATAGCGCATACGATCTTCTTCATGTACCTTCCGGTTTGTCTGGATACACAGAAGGATATCGTGTGCCTCCCAATCCTCCGCAAGTATATAGTGAGAATCATTCGTTACGACCATCGGAATACCCAGCTCTTTGGACAACCGCATAACACCCGCATTTACCGTTGCCTGTTCTGCCAGCCCATGATCCTGCATCTCAAGGAAATAGTTGTTTTCTCCAAATATCTTCAAATGACGGAGTGCTGCCTCTTTCGCTCCTTCATAGTTATTCTTTCTTAAATTGACGGCAACCTCCCCCGCCAGACAGGCTGAAAGCGCGATAATGCCCTCATGGTATTGTTCCAGCACTTCCAGATCTACTCTTGGCTTATAATAAAAGCCCTCCGTAAATCCTCTGGATACGATCTTAGACAGGTTCTTATATCCCTGATTGTTCTCTGCGAGCAGCACCAGATGATAATATCGTTCCTCACCTCTGGTATTCTCACGGTCAAATCGTGACCCCGGACTGACATAGATCTCGCAGCCTATGATCGGCTTGATTCCCTCTGCCCTTGCTGCCTCATAAAAATCAATAACTCCATACATAACGCCATGATCGGTAATCGCAAGTGAATCATACCCCAGTTCCTTCGCACGCTTTACCAGACTCTTGATCTTCGCCGATCCATCCAGCAAGCTATATTCTGTATGCACATGTAAATGTGTAAAATCCATATTTATCCCTCCGGCTTTTCAGCCTCTCTTCCGTTTGTTTACTTTCTCCAGTCTGACGTTACTGTCAATAACGATCTTATTTCTATTTTTCTTCGGTTTTTTATTATGCAATACTTCCCGCCGTATATAGTCAAAAGTATAATCTTCCCCTTTTTCTGCCAGCATAACCAGCAGACTCTCAAGCAATGCATCCGTTTCCGGATGGAGCAGATGATTCTTTCTAGCCTTACCTTTTCTGAAATATTCCAATGGGAAAGAATCGTTATACTTCTCTTTATTATAATTCTTACTTGCTGCAATCCGGTCACAGAACATCTCAACTACATATTTTTCCGGCATTTTACAGCCCGCTAACGCACCGGAATGATCGGTGCTGTAATCTACCCAGTATTCCAGATGATGCTTATTTCTTCCTTTATGGTGCAGCCAGGCACTTGTATAGCCTTTATCCTCTCGTTCCGCATCATTCGGGCTTCGGTCTCCCTGATAATACTTCACACCCACTGAAAACTCCGCCCATGAGTATTTGGACAGATCATGCAGCAGTCCCTGTTTATATAAGCCTACCCGGAAGCAGTTTTTCATAACCAGCCACTTATGATGGTTGATCGTTTTCAAATGTTTATACCAGTTCATGTTCATGAAACGTTTCATCTCCGATTTTATTCTAAATATTATCCATCTTTTTATTGTATTTCATTTTGCCCTTTTTGCCAACACCCAAGAAAGCAGTTACCTGAGAAAAATTGCGATTATTTTTATCATCCATTAAAAACGGATAATACCTCTGCTTTATTATAATTTAATTTCATAATTCTACCCCTAAACTGCCCCTAAAACCATTTTAAGACATAAAAATACCCCGAATCCCTTGCTTTCTCTTAGGTTTCGGGGTATAAGGTTCAAAGCCGAAAAAGGGACTCGAACCCTCGACCCACGCATTACGAATGCGTTGCTCTACCAACTGAGCTATTTCGGCGTTTGTTAAAAGTTCCAGATGCCGTATAGCGGAACATTTAAAAGTCCGTTATTCATATACATGTCATCTGTTGAAATTCTGATAGACGTTGCATTGTTATATCTCTGCTTGAACACCTTGGAACTCTGTGCCTTCGTATGTGGCTCTGTCTGTACATCAACCGGTACAACCTCACCATCACCTTCATACACAAAATCAACCTTCGCTGTTGCAGATGATATCCAGAAGAACAACCTGCCAATATTCTTATTCGCATATAATTCTTCCATCGCATACTGCTCGGCTATCATGCCATCCATCGTATCAACGATATTGGTCTGATCTATATCATAATAATGAATGCCTGCCATAATCCTTAAAAGTCCATGATCCAAATGATAGATCTCAAAGGACTTTTCATCCACCTGCTCTGCAAGTGGCAATATACCATGTTTTACACGGTACACCTGACGGACAACTCCGATCCGTACAAGATGGTCAACTGACGACTCATACTCTCTGGCTCTCGCCTTTGGATCTACGTATCCGTACATAAACTTTTTATTCTCTTTGGTAAGCTGAACAGGAATACTGTTCCAGATCAGCATCACCTTTGTTAAAAGTTTCTTCGGTGTTACTTTTACTATATATTCGGTCATCTTGTCAAGTGTTTTTTGCAAAATACCGTCAACTTCTTCAAAATTTTCATTTTTGTAATATGCATTTACCGCTTCCGGCATTCCCCCGGTCACTAAAAATGCATCCAGCATCGTATCTACGCTTGCCCGTACCTCCTCCGGCAATCCTTCCAGTCTCTGGTTCTCAATGTACTTCCAGAGCTTTCTGCCTTTTCCTGCCTTTAAAAACTCATCAAAGGTCATCGGCGTTAACTCATACACAAAGAGATCATCCTGGCATTCTGCTTCACCCGGCAACATTCCATTCACTGTTGCAAGCATACAGATTCGCACGCCGCTGCTTACCCTGGCATATTCTACCAGATTCGGAACCGCCATTGTACTAAGCTGTACATTATCAAAAATCAATAACTTTCCCTGAAAGTCATATTTATCCAATGAAGTTGTTAATTTCGCATGTAGTTTCTCCGGCTTTCTCTCCTTTGAAATATACTGACAAAAATCCGGATACTGCTCCAGATCGATAAGAATGTGTTCATCAAAAAAACCTGTAGCAAAATCAAGGGCTGCCCATGTCTTTCCTACAAACTTTCCTCCTCTAATGAGTGCTGCTTTATTTTCTCCAATCTCATACCATGTTGCCAGATTGTTCATGATATTTCTAAACATTTGTACTCACCTCTACGACAAACACATTTGTCATTTCTACATGCTGCTTCAACAGACACTTGCCCGAAGAATTATTCTCCGGGCAAGATACTGCTTTAAAACATATTGTTCTAAATTCTATTAAGCATCTTTTCCTATCGAAAGGAATCCATTCTCATTTGCCTTAAGAAGGAATGCAAGACCAATGTTCTTTCTGTTTTCACCTGTTGCTTTGTAGATCTCACCAGTCTCAACCAGAGATTTTGCAATCGTGTTCAATACATCTTTGAACTGCATCATCTCCCGTCTGTCCTTCGAACTAAGCTTAAAGATATACTGATTCTTTGAGCTGATCAAAAGAATACTGTATGTATGGATGTTATCCTTCGAACTTCTGATCGCAGAACCGATCATTCTGGAGTTCGCAATAATAACCTCTGCATTCTCATCTGGCAGATATTCTGATACAATCAGTTTATAAATCTTCAGATAATCCTGCTCTGCTGTCGCATTGACAGGCATCTCAGCCACCGCAAATTCAACAACAGAATCGGCGAGCTTGATCGTACCGCCTTCATCATTGATCGTTGCTGAACATTCTTTTGGAACACATAAGCGGAAAAACTTGTTCTCCACAATCTTCTGTCCCTTACCCGGTTCACGGATAATCAGATCTACATAATGCATTTCCAGTTTGTTCATCGCTACGATAGCAGTCTCATCACCGGTCTCTGCCAGCTCGATCAGTGCATCATACAAACTCCAGATCTGCTGTGTTGTAAACGGAACCAGTTCAAACAGCTTTTCGATAGCCGGAACGTAACCCATACTTGCATTTTCGATATAGAGCTTGATAGCCTCTTCGTTATCGAGTCCCTTTTCAACCTTGTAATTAATAACTCTGAACAGATTTTCCTTATCCCAGTCATCAAAGTTCGCATTAAAGGCTTTCTCAAAATACTTGATACTCTTGATCTCGCCCTTATAGTTTTCCTGTTTCTCCTGAAGCTGATAGATACGTCCAAGTTCATATCCTGCTCTGGCACTTCCAAGTCCAAGTGCTTCCAGATATGCTTTCTCAATCTCGTACGGCGTTGCTATATAGAAAATCTGCTGTTGTTTCATCATTGCGATCTTAATTGCTGCAGATTCACTTCCTGCCTGAACCGCTCTTTCCCATTTCTCAACGGCCGTCTGGAGATCTTCACCCTTCAATTCCTCAAGATCCTTGATATAACCTTCTGCTTCCGGTATACCGTTCTCTCTTGCCTTCTTGAAATATTCCAGAGCCTTTCTTCCATCTCTCTTGGTACGGAGTAATCCATAATAATAAATACGTCCCAGATAGAATGCAACTCGCTTATGTCCCAGCCGTTCTGCATTCTCGTACCAGTTCAAAGCTTTCATGTAATCTTTCATCTGCTGATCGTATACATTACCAATCAGGAACGCAAGTTCCGGATCCTTCGTCGCTTCAAACAACTGCTTTGCATAACTAATCGTCTTTTCCAGATCACGGTATGGGCTGTCCTCATCATAGTATAGCTCTACAAGCAGATAACTTGCTTTGATGCTTCCAAACTTCAGTGCCTGCTTTGCAGCCTTCATGGCACCTTCATAATCTTCCAGATAGTAACAGTAGATTGCTTCATTGTAATACTGCATATCTCTCCGGTTTGCACTTTCTTCACTGACCAGTGTCGGATCAATAAATGCAAATGAGTTTGCTACCTCGAAGATAATCTCCTCGTACTGTTCAATGATCTCCATCGTTGCACATACGAAACGCATACATGCCAGTCGTCTTCCCTGATAGAACGCAAATGAAACAATACCCTTTTCCATATCCTTATGGTAGTATGTCGTGCAGATACCATCTGCATACTCTGTAATATATGCTTTCAACTGTAAATCTTCGTCAAATGCATCATTACAATATCTCAGATAGTTTTCCAACGTCTTCTTAGAATCCTTTGGTATACTGTCATAATAAACATAGATTGCAAAGTCTTTATATGTAAGGCTTGGTGCGTAATATTCTTCACCGGTTGACTCATTAATCGTCTTTACCCAGTCTTTTGGAAGTTTGTGGATATATCCTTCCACCTGATTGTGTACATAGGAATACTGATACTGTAACCTGGATGCCTCGATCACCTTATATCGTGGCTCTTTTCCCTTTTCTTTTCTTCTCTGGGAAATCTCCGTATACAGCTTATCTTTTTCCTCAAATTCCAGACTGTCTTCATGTGTGCTTGCATATAACACGCGCTCATAAGATGCCCTTGCCTTTGCATCACCGGCATCAGCAAGCTTCTTATACCACTGCATTGCCTTTTCCAGATCAACAGGAACGACGAAATCACTCTTATTTCCATATTCATCAATCCGGTTCAGACCGCTTTCATAAATAGAACCAAGGCTCATGTATGCTGCCTTGATACCATAATCCGTTGCTGCCATCTCGAAGTACTTGATTGCCTTTGAAAAATTCTGGATTTCCAGCATCATCTTAGCAAGCTTGTATATCACATCACCATCACGGTTCTGATTCACATACTTCTCGTAGTATTTTGTAGACTTGTTCATATCTACATTTATTTTTGCGTTGCGGTAAACACCCTTTTCATAAAACTCAGCAAGTGCGAGAAGGGCATCATCTCCATATGATTTGTACTGGGTATCCATAATACCGATATCTGCAACCTGTTCCAGTATCTTAACAGATTCTTCAGAATCACCATTATCCATAAGATTCATAGCCTTGTTATACTGTAACTCTACATTATTAACCGGCGCTTTCTTTTTCGAGAATCTGGACACGAAAGGTATTTTCTTAAAAATCCCATCAAAAAATCCCATATCTGCTTCCTCCGATGACACATATCCATTAATAATCTGATTTTATCACATTCAACCAAAGCGTGCAATAAAAACACCAATTAATTAACAGAAGATTTTATGCATTCGCTGTCAGATATTCTGAGATCTCCTTTACTGCTGCTGCTTCATCTTTTCCATCTGCAATGACCGTAATCTCCTGTCCTTCTGTAAATCCCATACTCATCATGCCCATAATGCTCTTGGCATTGATTTTTTTGTCATCTGATACAAGATGGATCTGGCTCTCATACTGACTTGCGATCTGTACAAGCACTGCCACTGGTCTTTCTTCGGTTCCTTCGGTCATGGCTACCTTAACTGTTCTTTCTAACATTTTTTCCTCCTACACATACGACTTTTGTCTTAGGTCTTCTGCTATTTCACTTATTTTTCTTAATCTATGATTGACTCCCGATTTTCCAATGGGAGGATTCATCATCTCGCCTAATTCTTTCAGCGACGCATCCGGTTCTTCCAGCCGGAGTTCTGCAAGACTCCGCAGATTATCCGGAAGATATGTGATACCTCTTGTTTCTATCACATAATTGATATCCTGGATCTGTCGGACAGCCGCACTGACTGTTTTATTCAGATTCGCTGCTTCGCAATTTACCCTGCGGTTTACATTATTACTTATATCTTTTAATATTCTCACATTTTCCATATTCATTAAAGAAATGTGAGCGCCCATGATGTTCAACATATCAACGATCATGGTTCCATCCTTTATATAACAGACACTATACTTTTTTCTGGCAATGACACGGCTTTCGATATCAAGCTCCGCCATGATCTTCCCGATCATTCCGGCACGATCCTCATTATTACAGACGATCTCCAGATGATATCCTTTCTTCGGATCACTGACCGATCCGGATGTCATAAATACACCTTTGATAAATGCCCGTTTGCAGCATTGCTGCTGCACAACCATCCGGTTGACTGTCATATCCTGACAGCTTACCTTTGCTACGCCATTCTGAGATATCCCAAAATCAGGCGAGAGCTTCAGTGTCTGCATCATCCGTTCGATCTCCTGTTGCTGATCTAACACCATCCGGTAGATTCGGCTGTTGCTCCCGGTTCTTTTTACGGAACATTCCATACGGATATCAAATAATACCTTGATCAAAGCTGCCATCGTCTTTGCTATAATACTGCGTTCTGTCGTTATACAGAGTTTAAAGAGTGAACCATTCCTGTACCATACATCTGCCACCATCGACATCATTCCTGAAAGCTCTGCGATCCTGCAGTGTCTGGCACTGCTGATATTCTTCGCAAGTTCTGCTTTTACTTCCGAGGAAAAGGACATATGTCTCACTCCTGTTCTACAATTTCTTTACGACTGCATCTTTTCCGATATCACGGTGATATATTCTCACAGTGTATGTGGATTTCTGCAGACGACTATATACTTCATTCGCGATCGTTACAGAACGGTGTTTGCCACCGGTACAGCCGATCGAGATAACAAGCTGGTTCTTGCCTTCTTTAATATAATTCGGAATCAGGAACTGTACCAGATCTATAAATTTATCCAGAAATTCCGGTCCTTCCTTACAGTTCATGACATAATCCTGAATCACCTTATCATTTCCGGTCAGTGGTCTCAATTCTTCATCATAATAAGGATTTGGCAGGAATCTTACATCCTGCACAATATCCGAATCTCTTGGGATTCCATATTTGAAGCCAAATGACATAATGGTAATGATAAAATTCCCATATTCCATATTCTGCACAAAGATCTTATCCAGTTCAGATTTAAACTCCCGAACCAACAAATTCGTTGTATCTATGATATAATCGGCTTCATCCTTGATAAAGCCAATCAGTTCTCTTTCTTTTTTGATACCATCTATGATCCTTCCGTTCTTTGCAGATAATGGATGATTCCTTCTTGTTTCCTTGAACCGTTTTACCAGTTTCTCATCTGAACATTCCATAAACAGGATCTCATACTGGTATCCATTTTCTTTCATGTCATTTAAGCAGGCATTCAACTGGCTTAACGCTCTTCCACTCCGGATATCGACACTGATCGCCACGTTATCAACTTGAATCTGTTCATCATATGCAATTTCCGCAAAACGCTTAATAAGCTGGATTGGAAGATTATCCACACAGAAGTATCCTGCATCCTCCAGCGTTTTCATCGCTGTTGTCTTTCCTGCGCCGCTCATTCCTGTCACAATTACAAATCTCATCCTAGAATGCCCCCAGTGTCTTTATCTCAAGCTCCAGATCCACACCGGAACTGTCTTTTACTTTTTTCTTTACATCGTCTACCAACTGCATAACATCAGCCGCCGTTGCGCCGCCTTTGTTCACCACAAAACCACAATGCTTCTCTGATACCTGAGCTCCTCCTACAGTATAACCGCGAAGTCCCGCATCCATGATCAGCTTTCCTGCAAAATATCCCTCCGGTCGTTTAAAAGTTGATCCTGCCGACGGATATTCCAGTGGCTGCTTTGAGATTCTCGCTTCTGCCAGCCGTTTCATCTCTTCATCTATCTTATCCATATCTCCGGTCTGAAGTTCAATTACAGCTTCCAGCACAACCAGGCCATCCTGTTCTGCCTTACTGTGGCGGTAGCCGAATTCCATATCTGCACCCGCGATCTCATAGATCTGTCCATCCTGATCCAGCACCTTTACAGATGTGATAATATGCTTCATCTCTCCGCCATATGCTCCTGCATTCATATAAACAGCACCGCCAACGCTACCCGGTATACCAGATGCAAATTCCATTCCGGTCAGTCCGTGCTGTTTTGCTGTTACCGCAGTTTTAATCAGGGATGCACCTGCCTGCGCAGTGATCCTTGTTCCTTCCACCGTGATCCTAGACATTCCATCTGCTATATGAATGATCATTCCACGATAGCCAGCATCTGATACCAGTAAGTTGCTTCCATTTCCCATAATAAAAAACGGAACTTTTTCCTTTTTACAGAGGTCTGCAAGCTCTGCGATCTGCTCCGGTTTCTCCGGTTCAGCAATAAAATCTGCTTTTCCACCGATCCGGAAGGTTGTATATCGGTTCAAAGGTTCTTTTGTTTTTATTCTGTTTTCTCCTGTGATCGCTGCTGCGCTCTCATAAAACGATGTCATATAATTTTAAACTCCTGACCTGTTTTTATTCCGGATTCTCAAGAATCTTATAAACCTGATAGACAAAACAAAGCCTTTAACATAAGGTTTTGCATGCTGTTCCAGTTGATTTCTCAAAATCTCAAACACTACCATACAATATCATACATTAAAGGCTTTTAGAATTCAATATTAAAAATGTATAGAATTTTCAGGGCGTTTCAACCCGATTTATGTAATTTCACATAGTTTACTTAATACTTTTACTGATTCAGTATACTGCACGCACCACCATACATACCCGCATCGTTACCAAGTGTAGCAAGTGCAAACTTGGTCTGTCTGCATGCATGAAATGCATATTGTGCAAAATATTTTGCAGTTGTATCGATCAGGATATCTCCTGCTCTGGATACGCCACCACCGATTACGAAGATTTCAGGATCTACTACACATGCGATCTGGGCAAGTGCTTTTCCAAGAACCTTTCCATGATTTTCTACCAGTGTTGCTGCAAGCTCATCACCTTCTTTTGCTGCATCAAAGATCTCTTTTGCTGAAATGTACTGGATCTGACGAAGCTTGGATGGCTTGTCTGTTGTATTTAAAATGATCTTTGCCATACGAACGATACCGGTTGCTGATGTATACTGTTCCAGACAGCCCTTGTTACCACATCCGCATACTTCTGTCTCGTCGTCATTTACGCAAATATGTCCGATCTCACCGCCTGCACCGTTGGTTCCCGCGAGCATCTTTCCATTTAAAATAATACCGCCGCCGACACCGGTTCCAAGTGTTACCATTACGATATCCTTATGGCCTTTTCCGCCGCCCTGCCACATCTCACCGAGCGCTGCCATGTTTGCATCATTTCCGGCTTTTACAGGAAGGTCTAATAATTTGCTGAGTTCTTCTTCTACATTGAAGATTCCCCATCCAAGGTTTACACATTTGATAACCGTGCCGTCTGCCTTTACAGGACCCGGAACACCCATTCCAACACCTGCTACATCAGACTTCTCGATCCTTTTCTCTGCCAGTTTATCTTCAACAGATGCTGCGATATCGCTTAAGATATATTTTCCGCCTTCATCTGTTCTTGTTGTGATCTCCCATTTCTCAACCATCTCACCCTGTGTTGTAAACAGACCGATCTTTACGGTTGTTCCTCCGATATCTACTCCAAATACATAGTTTGCCATTTTTCTACTGCTCCTCCTTATTTGCATTGCCCTTCATAATATTCTGCGTCACTCTGTTATATAATTCCTGTGCCGCATTATATCCCATCTTCTTCTGTCTATGGTTAACCGCTGCAGATTCAACAATGATCGCGATATTTCTGCCCGGACGGATCGGAATATTATGACTTACGACTTTATTTCCAAGAAATTCCGTGTACTGGTCTTCCAGTCCCAGACGGTCATACTCCGTATCCTTGCTCCACTCTTCCAGATTGATGACCAGATCGATGTTCTGATCCAGCTTTACACATTCTACACCAAACAGTGATTTTACGTCAATGATTCCAATACCACGCAGCTCGATAAAATGTCTGGTAATATCCGGTGCTCGTCCAACCAGCGTCGCATCACTGACCTTCTTGATCTCAACCACATCATCTGCAACCAGACGGTGCCCTCTCTTGATCAGCTCCAGAGCAGCCTCCGATTTACCGATACCACTCTCACCCATGATCAGAACACCTTCGCCGTATACATCGACCAGTACAGCATGTACGGATATTCTTGGTGCCAGTTCTACATGGAGCCAACGATCTACCTCATGAACAAATGCAGATGTAACAGCACTTGATGTGAGGACAGGCACTCCGTGTTTCTTTCCTGCTTCTATAATAAATTCATATGGTTCCAGATCTCTGCAGAATATCAGACACGGCGGCTTATATGAGAAAAATTCATTTATGATCTTGATATTTTCTTCCTCTGTATGCATCGCCGCAATATAGGCATGTTCTACATTTCCGCATATCTGGATACGTCCTGCATCAAAATGTTCAAAGAATCCTCCAAACTGTACCGCCGGGCGGTTCATACCCGGATCCTGGATCAGCACCTTATCGGTATCGATCTCCGGTGTATAATTCTTCAGATTCATTTTCTCTATGAGTTTGGATACTGTTATACTATAAACCATCTTCTCCTCCTGTTTTCCCTAGTTTCAGTTCTTGTTTCATTATATTCTACAACCTATTTATCGTCAATTCATCAATTTATTTTTTCAGGAAAAAAGCCACCTGTTTTCTGAATCTTATGTTATACTGATTTCTATGTGTGAATCTGCTGTTTTTAGAATACGCAGCGGAAAGGATATGAATTCAAAGTATGTTTAATTTTGAAGAAGAATTAAAAAAACTGCCTCATACACCGGGTGTCTATCTGATGCATAACAAGACCGATGAAATCATCTATGTCGGCAAAGCCATTGATCTGTATAACCGGGTACACCAGTATTTTCAGTCAGGATATAAACGCTCACCTAAAATCGAAAAAATGGTCAGCCACATCGCGTGGTTTGAATATATCATCTGCGAATCTGAAATTGAAGCACTGGTGCTGGAATGTAATCTGATCAAAGAACACCGTCCGCACTACAATACAATGCTTACGGATGACAAAAGCTATCCATACATCAAGATCACAGTCAACGAGGATTTCCCTCGTATTCTGTTCTCGCATCAGATGCACCGGGATCACGCCAGATATTTTGGTCCTTATACTAATGCAGGTGCTGTCAAGGATACCATTGATCTGTTAAAAAAACTATATCATCTGCGAAGCTGCAACAAAAAGCTGCCACAGGAAACAGGGCTGGATCGTCCATGTCTGTATTACCACATCGGACAGTGCAAGGCTCCCTGTCAGGGTTACATCTCAAAAGAGGACTACAGCAGACAGGTGGGACAGGCAATCCATTTTCTGACCGGGCATCACCAGCAGACGGTAAAAGAACTGGAAGAAAAGATGAAACAGTTGGCAGCCGATATGGAATTTGAACAGGCGGCAGAGGTTCGTGATCTGATCGAAAGCATCAAGCACATCGCATCAAAGCAGCGTGTTGACAACACAACAACCGATGACCGTGACGTGATCGCGATGGCTACCAACAACATGAACGAAGGCGTTATCTCGGTCTTTTTCATCCGAAACGGCAAGATGATCGGCAGAGAACATTTTCATATGACCGGTGTGCAGTCGGAATCTTATGGAGATATTATGGCTGCATTTTTAAAACAGTATTACGCTTCTACTCCATTTCTCCCTAAGGAGATCATTCTGGAGCATGAAGTAAATGAGCAGGAGCTGATCGAACAATACTTAAGCGAACGACGGGGAAATCTGGTACACATCCTCACACCTCAAAAAGGTGACAAAGCTAAGCTGTTAAAGCTTGCGCGTGACAATGCTTTTCTTGTTCTGACACAGGATACTGAAAAGCTGAAACGGGAGCAGGCTCGAACAGAAGGTGCTGCAAAGGAACTGGCAGAACTGATCGGTGTCCCATCTGCCAAACGGCTGGAAGCCTTCGATATCTCGCACATCAGCGGCTACCATTCGGTTGCTTCGATGGTGGTCTTTGAAAATGGAAAAGCCAGGTCAAATGAATACCGCAAATTCAAATTAAGAACGATCGACGGACCGGATGACTACGCCAGTATGCGCGAGGTTCTGACAAGACGATTTACCGATGAACGTTTTAAGGTCTATCCTGACATCCTTATGATGGATGGTGGTAAGGGACAGGTCAACATTGCCCTGGAGGTTCTTGACGAACTACATCTGAATATTCCGGTCTGCGGTATGGTAAAGGATGACTACCACCGGACCAGAGGACTGTATTATAACAATAAAGAAGTGGAATTTCCAAAGAATACACAGGCATTTGACATGGTTACCCGTTTGCAGGACGAAGCCCACCGTTTTGCCATCGAATATCACAGAAGCCTCAGGAGCAAATCTCAGGTACATTCTATCCTTGAGGATATACCGGGCATCGGCCCTGCCAGACGAAAGGATCTGATGGGGTACTTCAAGGATATTTCAAGGATCCGGGAGGCATCCATCGAAGAACTGATGCAGGCGCCATCCATGAACCGGAATGCCGCCGAAGCGGTGTACGGATTTTTCCACAAGGAGTGAGCTAACCTGTGAATATATCTGCAAAAGATGGAAATAGCATAATATATTTGGACACTTTTGACCTTACCAACCAGGGGACGTTCCCACTCGTTTCCACTCTGTGTAACTTCGAACTAACCTCGGCTAAGCCTCGCTAAGGTCTCAGTTACTCCTGCAGCGGTACTAAGATGCTGCTAATGCACCATCACACCACAGGGGTGCGCTTTCGTTCTAAGCTCGTGCAAGCACTCACTAAGTACGAAATGTGAGTACCGGCGGACTCAAATGCCCCTGTTTTGGTAAGTCAAACTGTCCAAATATAATTTACTTTCTTATTTTTTTGCAGATATATTCACAATTATTTAATAAGGAGATAACGATGGAATATAATTTTTTTGCTATGATTTCAAGGATGAAATACATCGACCGCTGGGCGTTGATGCGGAATACCAGAGAAGAAAATCTGTGTGAGCACAGTCTGGAAGTCAGCATTATCGCTCATGCACTTGCCGTGATCGGCAATACCTATTATGAAAAGGATCTGAATGCGGAGCGGGCTGCTCTGATCGGACTATACCATGACGCTTCAGAGATCATAACCGGTGATATGCCGACACCGGTCAAGTATTATAACGATGCTATCAAGGAATCCTTTAAAATGATCGAGAAAACAGCCTGCTACAAGCTGTTAAACAAACTGCCGGATGAAATGAAACCACAGTATGAACCACTCTTCTTCCGCCAGTCCGGAGATGAATATATCTGGAAGCTTGTAAAAGCGGCAGATAAACTATCTGCTCTTATCAAATGTATGGAAGAAACCTCTGTCGGCAATCCGGAATTCTCCAGCGCCTACGAATCCACAAAGATCGCTGTCGACAAGCTGGCTGCCGACCTTCCGGAGGTTGAACGCTTTCTGTCTGACTTCCTCCCGGCCTACGGCAAAAACCTCGACCAGCTTCAATTTTAAATAATTCTTGTTTTCAGATAGAGCCCAACAGGCATAAAAAACTGAATGCAACAGCATTTTCAGATAACAATATCAAAAGTCACCGGCATATATCACAGCATACACTGTTATGAAGCAAGCCTTTCCGAGCGTCGGTACTTAAGTTGCGTCTTTTGCAACTTTATGTACCGCTACGCCGAGGAACAGAGCGCAAGCGTCTTGCGGAATAACATGTGTATACTGCGATATATGGCAGTGGCTTTTCGTTAATCATTAGCAAATGCTGTTGCATTCAGTTTTTCTATTTATCTCTGTGGTTCCACCTGAGCAAGAATTGACATGAATTCTTTGCCGGTGATCGTTTCATGTTCTATAAGAAAGCTGGCGATAGAATCCAAAGCTGCCATATGGGCAGACAAAAGTTTCTTTGCTTTATTATAGGAATCTCGCAGCATATCACGGATCTCCTTATCGATCTTGGTTGCAGTCTCATCGGAACACTGAAGGGCAAGATTTCTGTCCAGATACTGTCCTTCTATTGATTCAAGCTGCACCATACCGAATTTATCTGACATACCATACATGGTTATCATAGCCCTGGCGGTCTTGGTCGCCTTCTCGATATCATTTGATGCTCCTGTCGTTACAGAGTCAAATTTCAATTCTTCCGCTGCACGTCCGCCAAGCAGGGTTATAAGCTCTGCTTCCAGCTCTTTCTTGGATTCCAGATATTTTTCTTCTTCCGGAACCTGCCATACATAACCAAGGGAACCCATGGTTCTTGGAACGATCGTAATCCTCTGGATCGGCTCCGTATGCTTCTGGAGTGCTGCAAGCAATGCATGTCCGACTTCATGATAAGCAACGATCTGTTTTTCTTCTTTGCTGAGCAGACGATCCTTTTTCTCTTTGCCTGCAAATACAACCTCTACCGCACCGATCAGATCCTGTTGGGAAACCAGACTTCTGCCATCTCTGACGGCTGCCAGTGCTCCCTCATTTATGATATTTGCAAGATCCGCACCAACCGCACCTGAAGTTGCAAGTGCCAGTTCATGAAGATCAACCGTTTCATCCATCTTGACATTCTTGGAATGAACCTTCAGTGTATCGATTCTTCCCTTCAGATCCGGCTTCTCTACGATAACTCTGCGGTCAAATCGTCCCGGACGAAGAAGTGCCTTATCAAGCACCTCAGGACGATTCGTTGCTGCAAGGATCACAATACCCTTTGATGTATCAAAGCCATCCATCTCTGCAAGAAGCTGATTCAGGGTCTGCTCCCGTTCGGAATCTCCGCCATGCCTGGAATCTCTGCTTCTTCCAATTGCATCGATCTCATCAATAAATATAATACATGGTGCCATCTGTGTCGCCTGTTTGAACAGATCTCTGACACGGGAAGCACCCACACCGACATACATCTCTACAAAGCTGGACCCGGACATGGAAAAGAATGGTACATTTGCTTCACCTGCCACTGCTTTTGCAAGCAGGGTCTTACCGGTTCCCGGAGGACCGACAAGCAGTGCCCCCTTTGGCAGCTTCGCTCCGATATCCAGATATTTCTTTGGATTATGAAGGAAATCGACCATCTCTGTCAGAGATTCCTTAGCCTCTTCCTCTCCGGCAACATCCGCAAAGGTAACACCTGTTTTCTTCTCAACGTAAATCTTCGCATTTGCTCTACCTACACCGCCGCTTCGCTTCATGATCATCGACAACAACAGATAGAATGCAACGATCATTACAATGTAAGAAATGATCGTGCCAACCATGGCACTTCCGCTCTCATCAATGCCTTCATATTCTGTTCCATATTTCGTCTTTGCCTGACGAAGCTTCTCTGCCAGACTGTCATCCGATATTCTGGTTGCAGTATATTTTGTCTTACTGATCACCTTATCATCGGCATTATTTTCAAATACGATCTTGCTTCCATAGATCTTTACGGAACCAACCTCGCCCTTATCTAACATCTCGATAAACTGACCATATGTGACTTCCTCTTCCCTGCCGGATGACACCCGGTCAAATACGCGCCAGAATAAAAATGTCAGTAAAATGGAAATAACCAGGATCACCATGATCGAGCGATTGTTTCTTCCCTTATTTCCATTATTATTGTTATTATTGTTATTATTGTTGTTATTACTGTTATCAGGTAAATTGTTGTCCAATCAGAACCTCCTTTTTATACAGCCTGCCTGCTGTATTCTTCTTTTGTATATATTTCCGGCAATTCCGCATCCATTATAACCACGTTTTTCCCGGCTTTCAAGATGGTACTGCTTTTGTTCATGAAGATTTAACCTTTCTATTCACCCAGATAGTCCATCGCAATACCAAGAGAGGTTTCTCCTCTGCTGATCGTCAGGCTCCATTTTCCGATCTGAAGGTCTGTATAATTTGCACTGGAATCATCCGCAGAATACTCCTTTTCCTGATAGGAGCGGATCATCTCTGTTGTCCGTTCCAGACTGTCGCCCTGAAGCGTTTCATCCTCAAGTGCCATTACCAGATCTTCATAGATCTGATCCAGACAGAAACCATCATCGACATCCGGCGGATACTGCCATATTCGGACAGAGTGGATCGCCTGTGTATTCAGATCACTGTTTATGCTCACATCAATGCCATATTCGTCATCTGAAATATACTTTTCTTTATTATAGTATGTAAATGTATCTCCGTTTTGATACGAGTATTCATACAAACTCAGATTCCCGGCAGTCCCTGTACTTGTATCTTCAAATAAAATGTTATCTTCCTCTGCATTCTGTAAAAAAGCAGCCTCCAGCTCATCACTGGTGACGCCCTCATAATGAGCCACACCATCACAGGCTTCTCCCCGGTCATACACTTCATCGGCTGATAAGCCAACCAGACTGTCTGTGCCATAATCCGTGGTTTCTCCCGGCTGATAGATATAGCGGTAGCTGTATCCGTTCTCATCTACATAGTTTTTCTCATCCTGTTCATCCAGCATCTCATGTAATTCATCCAGAGATTCCTGCATCTTCTGCTTATCCCGGTACTGCTGCCATGCATCCCACAAGCTGCTCATCCGGAAGCATACTCCAATCGCAGCCAGAAAAAGCAGGCCAGAGATCACACTCTCTGCTTTTTTCGATTTCTTTTTCTTTGTCGTATAGGTCGTATCCAGATTCGGCATAGGGTTTGCCGATGTCGGAGTCCGATTCGCCCATTTCGGAAGCTCGGTTTCAAACTCATCATGGCAATCCGTTACTTCATCCTCAACTTCAGGTTTGTCCGCACTGTAGTCCGATACATCCCCACTATATTGATACTCTCTCTGATAATCTTCAGGCTCTCGTCTTTCGTTCAGATAAAAGCTGTGGCTGGTTTCTATCGGTGTTACAAACCGTTTACAGGTTTTACAAAAATTAATACTGTTTACTTTTCCATCACATATCGGACAGATCTTTGTTCCCATAAGTACCTCCTCTTTCTTTTCGATACTTTATTTCTAACGCTAACTTTATATTCTTTTTCGGCATCCGTCAATATTCTTTTCTCCGGCTTGACATCCCCATGGAAACTCACTATTATTTTTTTAACTTATGATCTACAGGAGGTTTATGTCACATGCCCGGTTTTCTGATGCATCTGATCGAGGGTGAAATGATAATCAATAAAATAAATACAGGTGTAACTTCCGCAGCCGATTCCCGTCTGTTGGCAATAAAGGCCGACCCGGAACAGTTTCTCCTCGGCTGTATCCTGCCGGATATCACGGATAATAAAGAAAGAACGCATTTCCGTCCGGCATGGCAGAAGAATCTGATCACTAAATATCCGGATCTTGTTTATATCCGCGCTCTCTACCCGGATGATGCGATATTGTCACCGGCTGACTATGGCATCCTGGCACATCTGCATCTGGATACTCATTATGTGACTGATTTCTGGCCGGAATATTTCACTATAGAAGATACCGCAGGGAATACCTGTTTTGATACAAGACAACCTTTGTATGTTCACATTTCCTCACAACCGGAAAAAAAGATTCCTCTGGCAGAATTTTTCTCTGACCGGTACTTTTATGGAGAATATGATAGGATCAATCCACGTCTGCTAAAGGACTTTCATCCATATATACCGGAACAAATCACTTATCATCCGGAGTTTGTACATATTACAGAATGCCGGCCGGAGGATCCGTCACAGATCACAAAAGCTCTGCAGACGTACATTATTCAGAATCCGTCACCTGCCCCGGAAGCTTCCGTCACCCGTTCTGAGATTTTTCCATATGATGCAGTCATTGAATTTCTGGAACATATGGCAGATACATTTTTTACAGAATTCATTTAACCTGTCTTCCATATCAGCAGCCAAAATAATATTTATAATTTCACCCATAACAAACAGCCATCGATGCGTCGGAAACGGATCCATATATGGATCCGGCTTCCTTTTCATCAATGGCTGTTTGTTATTTTCCCGCTTATTTAATCTTCGCTTTTACTTTAACGGAATAAGCACCATATGTTTTTTTCTTATTCAGAGTTTTATATGCTCTGACCTTGAAATAATATGTCTTTCCTTTTTTCAGGCTCTTCTTTGTCAGATTCAGCTTCTTTGTATCGCCGATCTTCTTATACTTGCCTTTCTTTGAGGTTGCCATATATACCTGATATCCACTGGCACCGGCTACCTTCTTCCAGCTTATCTTACATGCCTTTGATTTCGCTGTCGTCTTTACTGATTTTACCTTTGATGGCTTCGTTACAAATGCCTTACTCTTCTCTTTGCCCTTTATCTTAGAGTTTCCTGACTTCTTATAAGCATATACACTATAAGTGTATTTGGTTCCTGCTTTCAGCTTCTTCGCATTGTAAGAAGATGCATTCTTACCCACCGTTTTTATAAGTTTCTTCTTGCCGGAGCCCTGCTTCTGGTAGATCATATATCCATCTGCATCAGATACCTTCTTCCATGTGATCTTTGCAGAAGTTGTCTTGATCTTGCTTACTGTAATCTTTTTCGTTACACCAGGCTTCTTCACATTCGGTGTGGTCTTTGCCTTAATCACAAATGTCTTTGACGCACTTCCTGTATAATTGCCTTTTCCGGTTATCACAACCTTCGCTGTACCAACATTTGTATTGTTGGAATATGCTGCCGTGTAATCTGTATTCAGCTTCAGCACCTTACCCTTTAATGTAACAGTAACTGCAGGTGTTAACGCTTTTCCGGTGTAAGTCTGATCTGCCACCGTTATAACTGCCGCAGACAGATCTGTCTTTGTAACCGGTGTCGTCTGTTTTACAATTGCAAAATACTGTGTCAATGTACCGGTGTAATTTCCATTTCCTGTAATCTGTATCACAGCCTTGGTTGTCGGCTCTGTATTCGACTGATACGATACCGTATAGTCTGCAGATGCACCGGCGCTCAGCACTGCATTTCTTGCTGTATCCTTGACAATAACGGAAGGTGTGACAGCCTTTCCTGTATAGGATACGCTCTTTGTATAGGACACTTTACATTTCTCTATCTGTTTTGGAAGGATCGTAAAGGTTCCATATCCTGTATTTTTAAAGGAATCCGAAAGACCATTTACCGTGATTCTTGCAGTTCCGGCATTGATATTTTCAGAATAGAGCACACTGTATTCGGATGGATCGATCACTCTGCCGGATACCTTTACTGTAACAGCCGGCTTCTGTTCCCTGCCGTTATAAGTCTGGTCCTCTGCCGTTATCTCTGCATCCTTGAGATTGATCTCCTGTTTCTGGATTGAGAAATACCGGTCTATTGTTCCTGTATAATTCCCTTTTCCTGTGATCTGGATCCGTGCAGATGTTGTCACTTCTGTATTGTTCTGATAGCTGACATCATAATCAACATTTTGCTTCAGCTCAACTGCTCCATCCATTACCTTTACTTCCGGACAAACCTGCTTTCCTGTATATGACATCAGATTTGCATAAGTCACAGAAGCGTCTTTCAGAGGCTTCGCCTGGATCGTAAAGTTTTCAGTTATCGTTCCCTTATAATTGCCTTTGCCTGTAACTGTGATCGTTGCAGTTCCGACATTGACATTGTTGGAATATGCCACGTCATAGTTTACAGCCGCCAGTGATCTTCCACTTATCATAACAGTGAATCCCGGTTTCAGTTCTCCTCCTGTATAGGTATATGGAGAACCTGTAACCATGATAAAACCGCCATTATTTATATCAAAAGGCAGAATGGTAAAAGTCTTTTCAACTGTTCCATCATAATTGCCAAGACCTGTTATCTTTGCTTTTGCAGTTCCGGCATTGATGTTATTTGTAAATGCAACTGCATAATCCTTGCCCTTTGTAAGCGTTTTACCATTAAAGGTTACTGTAATATCCGGACTTAACGCTGATCCTGTATAAGTCACTGTACCCACATTCATTACCAGTGAATCATTCAGCGATTTCCGCGTGATCGCAAAAGTTCCAGTTGTGGTTCCCTTATAATTACTGCCGGTTCCGGTCACAGTAACAGTTGCAGTTCCGACATTGGTATTGCCGGAATATGAAACACTGAATTCTGACAGATTTGTGATCCGCTTTCCACCTGTGGTTGTAAGGCTTACAACTGCCGGTGTAAATGCCGCACCTGTATATTCATATGACCGCTGTACAAGTGCTACTTCTGCACCTGTAATATCTGCTGCCACGATCTTAAATGTCAGGGATCTTGTACCTGTATATGCTCCGATTCCCTGTATCGTAATGGTTGCAGTGGAACCGACCGTCTTATTGTTGGTTACTGTTATAGTATAACTCTCACCTTCTACCAGAGTAACTCCATCCTGTGTGATCCTGAGCTTCGGAATAATGGCTTCGCCTCCCTGATACTCCTTATCTCCGATCGATGCTATGCTGATCGAACTGTCATTGATGTTTGTTACGATCTTTGTAATCTTAAATGTACATGTCTGTGTACCGCTGAAGTTTCCATTTCCTGTGATCCGGATCGATGCACTGTCTGTTTCATTTATATTATTGCTATAGGAAACAGTGTAATCCGTTCCCGCCTTCAGTTCGTAGGAACCATAGGTCAGTTTTACAGAAGGCTTTACCTCGGATCCGGTATATATCATCTCTTTGCTGTATTCTGCTTTACAGGATGTGATAGCTCTGGCTGCAATCGTGAAGGTCGTCTTTGCACTTCCGCTGTAGTTGCCTTTTCCTGTTGCTGTAATCTTTCCTGTACCGGCATTAATATTATTTTCATATGATAATTCATAATCTGCATTGGCAGCTAAAGTCGTAGTTCCAATCTTTACGGTTGCTGTCGGCTTCTGCTCACTTCCTGTAAATGTACATGCTGTAATATTACTGAAAACCGCTCCCTTGATCGATTTCTTTGTAACAGTAAATGTTCCTTCTGCACTTCCTGTAAAGTTTGCATTTTTTCCTTTTATAGTTACCGTTGCCGTTCCACAGTTTGTATTATTCGAATAACTTACAGTGAAATTCGTCATACTGGTGTAGGTCTTTCCGGATACAGTTGTAAAGGATGTAACACCCGGAGTCTGTGGCATGCCTGTATATTCATAACTGTCTGCTTCCAAAACAACCTTTGCATTTGTCAGATCAAGTGCAACAACATTAAAGGTTGCTGTTCTTGTTCCTGTATAATCATTGATTCCCGTAATGGTTACTATTGCTGTAGATCCTGCAGTATAGTTATTGGTATAAGTAACCGTATAATCTGTATTCAGAGTGAGGATCGTACCACCATTTCTGACTGTAACAGCAGGTCGGAGTCCCTGTCCTGCATTGTATTCCTGGTCTGCGATCGCATCGACTGTAATCGTTGAAGCATTGACGTCCGTACGATCTCTGGTGATCTTATATGTCAGTACTTTTCTTCCTGTAAAATTACCTTTTCCTGTCACTGTAGCAGTCGCTGCCGTTGTCTCATTTATATTATT
This sequence comes from Clostridium sp. AM46-21, assembly GCF_003480025.1. Taxonomy (NCBI): domain Bacteria; kingdom Bacillati; phylum Bacillota; class Clostridia; order Eubacteriales; family Clostridiaceae; genus Clostridium; species Clostridium sp. AM46-21. Next base: position 51,959 of record NZ_QUIB01000008.1, on the reverse strand, counting down.
GGAATAAGCAACGGTATAATCCGTACCCTCTATTAAGAGCTTCTGACCATATGTGATACGGATATTCGGAGTTGCGGCACTTCCTGTCCATTTTACGCTCTCATCATAACTGAGCGAGCAATCTGCCAGCGCTCTTGCACTGATCTTGAAATTTACAGATTTCGTTCCACTGTATCCGTTCTTTCCGGTGATCGTAACCGTACCTGTACCACAGTTGACATTTGCGCCATATGAAACGGTGTAATCGCTGTCCTTCGTCAGTGTTTTGCCATCATAGGTCACTGTAACCTCCGGTTTGATCTGTGCTCCGGTATAGGTCTGATCCGCAATTGTACTGCACACTGCCCCTGACAGATCCGGCAGGGAAGAAATAATCGTAAAATATACAGTTTTGGAACCTGTATAGTTTCCCTTGAACGTAACAATTACCTTTGCCAGATTGCCGGCTGCTACATTATCTTTATAAGATACCGTATAATCCGTTCCTTCGGTCAGTGTATATCCATCTGAAGTGACCGACGTTACTGTCGGTCTGATCTCTGCACCGGTCTGATCAAAGGATGTTTGATTCAATGTTACCTTTGCTGTATTCGTCACATCCAAAGGATTGACGGTCAATGTACCGGTAACGGTTCCTGTATAATTGCCTTTTCCTGTCGCACTGATTGAAACCGTACCGGCTGTCTTTGCTACATAGCTTGCAACTGTATAATCGATTTTATTCGTCAATGTTGTTCCCAGTTTGCTGTCATAAACACTGATCTTTGGTGAAAATACTTCTGCTCCATATTTATATGTTGCAGGCTCTGCCGTCAAAGTCGCCTTTGAAATATCTCTTGGATTGATCTTAAAAGTGAGGGACTTTGTATTTGTATATTTGCCGCATCCACTGATCATAACCGTTCCATTTCCTGCATTTGTATTTGCGGAATAGGATACCGTATAATCCGTTCCCTGCTTTAATGTCGTGCTTCCATCCTTTACCGTGACAGCCGGTGTCTGTGCCTGTCCATTATATGTACATGATGCTACATTCACGGTCGTCTGTGATATATCCTTTAAGGCTGCACTTCCACTGCTGATCGTATAGTTCAGGGATGTGCTTCCGGTGTAACAATCCTTACCTGTGATCGTCACGGTTGCGGTTCCCGGATTTATATTGCTGCTGTAAGAAAGTGTATAATCCACGCCTTCTTCCAGATACTGATAATCATTATTCTCATCCAGCCAGGAGTTCACATCGGCAATCGTAACCGATGGCTTCTTTTCCTTTCCGTCATAGCTGTAATTGGAATTGCTTAGTGTGATGATCTGATCCTGGATATTGGCAGCCTTCAGATACCAGGTATAGGTTTTGGAACCACTGAAATTATTCATTCCCTTAATCACTGTTGTTCCCTTAGAACCAATCTCCAGATAATTCTCTGAAAGAGTAACATTCTCATAATAATCTTTCTCCGCTACCAGAACCTTTCCATTCCAGGTAACCGATTCGACTGTCGGAGAATTTGCCAGATTCTTTACATACGGAACATAATACTTGCCGGATACAAGCGTCATATCGGATGCAAATTTGACCTTTGCTTTATTGATCGGTGTGACACGAATTTTGAATTTTGCTGTATTGCTTCCTGTATAACCCTTTTCCGGTTTACCGGTTATCGTTGCCACGGCAAGCTCGGTTGCAGTTGACACGTTCACGTTATTTGTGTATACCACATCATAACAGTCCGACGGTACTTCCTCCCCATCTACCTTTACCGTAACCGGTGCTTCGATCGCCTCTCCGGTATAATAATTACCAAGACCGGTTTCCATCGTTGCTACAACAGTAACCTTATGTGCTCCATCCTTTCCGGACAGATCGATCAGATCCGCTGCCTTCACCCAACCTGCAAATGGAATTCCTGCCCCGCCATACGGCATGATCATCGTGATGACCATGACAACGGTAAGGAACCATGCTGCCACTCTTTTTCCATGTTCTCTCATGCTTCTAAAATGCCCTCCTTGCTGTTATGCCCGCTGTATTATACACTTTATACAAGATGTCTCTACATTTGTACTGCCCCTCTGTGCATATTTTTCATTTCATCCTGTCTCCTATGATATTACATAAAAAAATACCCCAAATGCAGTTCCGCGCGAACAAAATTTAAGTAAATTTTACCATTTTTTGCATGCCGCTTCAATCCGCATTTGGGATATTTTTTATTTTTATTTTATAATATGTCACACTAACTGGTTGGAATATAGAAGATATCCAGCATCTCTTCTACCAGACTTCCCGTATCCACCTGATACTCATCAAAATGAGCAGGGCGTTCATACGTTCCCGGAAGCTCCTGTATATCCTTCTCTGCAACTGCTATATCCATTCCACGCATTCTGCTGAACAGATACAGGCAGGCATCTCTGTCCAGATTCGTCTGCAGATATGGACTTGCTGCCTCGTATACCTTCTTTATGATTCCCTTATCATCGGAATAGCACTGTTCAAACCGCTCCAGCCAGCCTGCCAGATACTGACTCTGACGTTCCATCCGCCTGCCGTGTTCACCGACTGCATCCGTTACCGTATCCATCTTTTCCAGATACCGGTATGCGTCATTGCCCTGTAAGGTGACTACGTCCTTCTCAAAGACATTCTCACTGATCGTATCTCTGGCTGTCAATGTTACCCCGCTCAGGACGTCATTGATATCTGCCATTGCATCCATGTCAAAGGCCACATAACCGTTAATCGGAAGATTATACATCAGTCCGGATACCGCATGTGTAAAATTCTCACAACTGACGATCTCTCCAGCCCCATAACCATACGCCAGTCCGATCTGCATCCGATCTGTAAGTGCTGTTTTTCCTTCTATGGTTTTAATATCCACATCTGTCATACTGTCACGATTTATATTAATAACGTGAAGCTTATCATTTCGAAGATCAAATACCACCAGGAAGCACAGATCGATCCTTCCGCCATACCGGACATATTCAGAGCCATTTGCATCCGAATAGGTCAGGGCATCATCTCTGTCTCTGAGATCTGCTTCCGTCGTAGCTTCTGTATCCTCTGAGGTTTTCTTTGACTTCTTTGACTTTTTGGGCTTTGTTTTCTCCGTTGCCGCCTCTGTTGTCTTCGGTTCTTCGTTCTTTTCCGGTTCCTTCGGCACATATTCGGAATTATCAACACCAAATACCAGAATCGATACGGTATCTGTATTATAAACGTAGTTCTTTCCTTTATATGTGATAGCCGTTGAAGAAGATCCGTCTGTATGAAAACTCACCTTTTCTCCCTGCGCATTTTCTGCCAGCCGGTTCTTTCCATTCATATACATTCTGGCAAATATACCGGCAGGGATCCCAGTCACAACCAGTACAACAACAAGCAGGATCACACAGACCTTTTTCCTGAGACTCCATGGATCTTTCAGCTTTTTGGGTGCATGTACCGGTCTGGATTCCAGTTCCGGATCCAGCTTCTTCTTTTCCCGTTTCGCTTTCTCTGCCTTCTTCTGAAAAAATTCTTTTCTGATATCCTCTGTCTGGATACCTTCGGCAGCGATCTCTTCCTGTGTTTCCTGCACGATCTCTTTTATAAGCTGATCGACTGCTTCCTCACCAGTCTGCGGAACCGGAGCAGCAACCGGTTCTTCCGTCCGGCTGACCGGACGGCTGTTTTCGGTTTCCTGTTTTACTTCTGTCTTTTTTCCTTCTGACTCTTTTTCTTCTGACCGTCCATCCTGCAATGCTTCTGCAAGCCGAATCGCTTCTAACAGCTTCTCGTCAAATAAATCTTCCATATAACAACCTTATGCATACAGTGGATACTTCTCTACAATACTCTTAACAAGTGCTTCTGCTTTTGCCTTGTCATCATCAATCACTGCTGCCTTGATCGCCTCAGCAATTGTCTCCATATCAGCTTCATTTGCACCTCTTGTTGTAACCGCCGGTGTTCCGATACGGATACCGCTTGTTACAAACGGAGATTTTGGATCATTTGGTACTGTGTTCTTATTTACAGTGATATGAACCTCATCTAAAAGCTTCTCTACTTCCTTACCGGTACGGTCCAGATTCTGAAGATCCACCAGCATAAGGTGGTTATCTGTACCACCTGATACGATATTGAAGCCTCTTGCCATTAATGCAGATGCAAGTGCTGCTGCATTCTTTACAACCTGTGCCTGATACTCCTTATATTCCGGCTGTAATGCTTCCTTTAAACATACTGCCTTACCTGCGATGACATGCATCAGAGGTCCGCCCTGGATACCAGGGAATACTGCCTTATTGAAGTTGAACTTCTCATTGATCTCGTTGCTGCACATGATCATACCACCTCTAGGTCCACGAAGTGTCTTATGAGTAGTAGTTGTTGTAACATGTGCATATGGAATCGGGCTCATATGAAGGCCTGCTGCTACAAGACCTGCGATATGTGCCATATCTACCATCAGATATGCACCAACCTCATCTGCAATCTCACGGAATCTCTTGAAATCGATTGCTCTTGCATATGCAGACGCACCCGCTACGATCAACTTTGGCTTGCATTCCTTTGCGATCTCAAGAACCTTGTCATAATCTATAAAGCCATCATCATTTACACCATAAGGTACACAGTGAAAATATTTACCGGACATATTTACAGGTGATCCATGTGTCAGATGTCCGCCATGATCCAGATTCATTCCCATAAACGTATCGCCAGGATTTAAAATAGCAAAAAATACTGCCATATTGGCCTGTGCTCCGGAATGTGGCTGAACATTTACATATTCACATCCAAATAATTCTTTTGCACGCTCTCTGGCAAGATCTTCCACTACGTCTACATACTGGCATCCGCCATAATATCTCTTTCCAGGATAACCTTCTGCGTATTTGTTAGTCAGATGGCTTCCCATGGCTGCCATAACTGCCTTTGATACGATATTCTCTGATGCGATCAGCTCCAGATTGTTATTCTGTCTGTTCAATTCATCCGTCATTGCTGCCGCAACTTCAGGATCTACTTTTGTAATTTCATCAAATCCAAACATTTTCTTACCTCCTGGTATGTAATAATATATAACGCATTAATAGAAACAGTATACCATGTCCTCCCTTTCCATACAAGCCAACAAGTAATAGAAATAGGATAGAAATAAAATTGATGGGAATAAGATCAGATCTTATTTTTCAGAAATGGAAATATTTTCACTTCGCCCCTTGACAAATAAATTTCTCTATACTAATATTGATGAGTATGTTTACATTGAATTGTCCGTGTCCGGTTTTAATGTAAAAACCTTATTATAATCTATAATTCAAATGGAGGTAGAGAATTTTGGCTAACATCAAATCTGCAAAGAAAAGAATTGAAGTAATTGACAAGAAGACTTTAAGAAACAAGATGATCAAGTCTAAGGTTAAGACAGTTATCAAAAAGGTAGAAGCTGCTATCGCTGCTGGTGACAAAGAAGCTGCTCAGGCAAATCTTCTGGTTGCTATCTCAGAGATTAACAAGGCTTCTTCAAAGGGCGTTTACCACAAGAACAATGCTTCTCGTAAAGTATCACGTCTTACAGCCGCTGTCAACAAGATGGCTTAATCTGACTCATATATATTTTTATAATTGATTACATATGTAAGGCTGCACATATATAATCAAAACCGTCAAAAAACAGAACCCATTGAGGTTCTGTTTTTTTGTGTAATAATTCCGGCATCCAAATCGCAATACCTACGGTATGTTTTGACTCACTGCATTCCTGCGCGTCACATACCAGCTACCGACTCAATGATATTAACAACACTTCCACTGCCACTACATCCGATGCCTGACTCGTCTTTAATTTATAGTCAGTATCCTGACAGGCTTCCATAATCTTCTTCAGTTCCTGTTCTGAATAATTCCGGCACTGTTCCGCATATTTCTTCACCGACCATGACGGAATGCCTAGCACCGATGCCGTATCTGCATAATTTTTATTCTCGGCAAGACACATCTTTGTTTTTAATAACAGATCATACTGTCTGGCGATCAAAAACAGAATTCGCATCGCAGGCTCCCTGTTTTCAAGCAGCTCATGATACAGGTGAAGTGCACGATCCTGCTGCTTTCTGGATATGGCATCGATCATCTCAAATATATGTCCCTCCGAATTGCCAACGCAGAGAGCTTCCACATCGGATACAGTTACATCCTCCCTGTCTACCGTATAGCTTATCAGCTTATCAATCTCATTCTTGATCGAATTCATATCTGATCCGGTATGCTCGATCAGGGAACGGATCGCATCATCGGTTATCCGTTTTCCTTCTCCCTTGAACATTCCCTTAACCCATACAGCAAGCGTCTTCTCATTTGGCGTTTCAAAGCACAGGGCTTCTCCCAGTTTATCAACGGTCTTATATAATTTATTTCTCTTATCAACTTCTGACTCAACAAACAGGATCAGCGAAGTATCCGGCAGCTCTTTGATCCGCTCCGCAAATTCCTCACAGCTCTTTTTAAACAATCCGGTTCCTTCTGCCAGCACCACACGCCGGTCAGCGAAGAATGGCATTGTCTCACAGAAGCCTATGATCTCCATCGGGTCGATCTTCTCTCCTGCAAACTTTGCAAAGTTCATATTGTCCTCACGGTCTGTTACCGCCGAAAGCAATTTGTCTCTGTACTGGTTCACAAGATATGTTTCATCTCCGTATAACAGATATACCGGAGCATAGCTTTCATTCTTTATATGCTCGTTGATAACCGCCATTGCATCCTTACCGCTCTGTTTTTTTCCTGCTGCCATAGCTATGTCTCCTTTCTTTCCTGTTCCAGTCCATTATGCCAAATACCGATTTGATTTTCAACACCTGTCTATGATATTCTTCCGTAATACAGATGGTCACGCCATGTTCCAAATGCTTTTGTTACCAGTCCCAGTGCAAAGCCTACCAGAACCGCTGCCATGACTGTTCCGATTCCCACACTGCCAACACTATGTATTGCGATCAAACATGTAACTAACGATATGATAACCATACTGCAGTCAAATCCGATCTTAACCTTTGGAAATGCAATACCGGTGATCGCTGATACTGCCTGCATCGCTCCCTCTCCTGCAAGCGGCATAATATTTGCCGGCAGATAGAAGAAGATTCCGACAGCGATCAGAACAACACTGATCAGCATCATTCCCAGTCGTATCAACATATTATCGGTAGATGGCAGCAACGCCACAAGTGAATTACATAAAGTTGTAAATTTTCCAAATATAATTCCAACTACAATCTGACACAGATTGATCCATTTAAAATTTTTCCGTAATAACAGGATCTGCAGCAAAACCAGCACAACATGAAACAGGATAGTTGCGTTTCCCATCTCCACACCAAATACACAGGTAATCGTATATGGGATCGAGCTTACCGGCGATACCCCAAGGTTTGATTTTACCGATACGGCTATTCCTGCCGTCATGATAAATAAGCCTCCCAGATATGCCACCAGCCGGATTCCCAATCGATCTTTCCACTTCATTTTCTCTCACCTTTCTCTTTCTGACTTTAAACCACAAAAAAAATCTGGTATCATACATCTACCAGACTTTTATCTACTGATCTATTGTAAGAAATGGCACTGGCGAAGTCAAGCGGCTTTGCGTATAGTTTGTGAGATATTACCAAATCCAGACCGAAATTCAGACCGTGATTTCGATCTGATTATCCTCGATACATAGAACACAGCTCTCATAATATCCATCACCTGTCACCCGTGGTCCGCTGACAACTTTATATCCGTCCTCTTCCAGTCTTTTCGTCAATGCATCGACTTTCTCTCTGCTTCCAACTGAAAAAGCGAGATGAATATACCTGTTCGTGCCAGCTCTTTTCTCACATTGGATACCCGTGGTTTCTGCATGATCTCCAGTCTTGCTCCATCCTCAAAGCTTAAAAAATACGACTGAAACTCTGTTTTCGGATTATAATACTGTTCTCCCGCAGCAGCATCAAAATACTTTATAAAAAATTCTTTTGTCTTTTCCAGATCCTCTACATACATTGCAACATGTTCGATCCGCATCTCTGATATCCTCCTGTTTTCTATGTACTTAAAAAATATAACCTAAATATAAAATTTATCCAATCCGGATTATCCGGGTTGTCAATTCAACTCTTTTCTGTTATAGTAGCAAAGGTTTTTGAGAATATCAAATACCAAAATCTAAAATTCGATTTTCAAATGGAGGTGAATTTTCATGGATAGCTGCGATCGTATTGGACGAAGTAAAATATGCGATGTTATGATAAGAAAGCATAAATGGATGTGGCTGTCTATGAAGATCCGATAACCCCATCTTATATTGTTGTGTGCCTTTTCATACATCGCATCAGACGATCCTGACCATCCGGTCTTCACACTGAGACGATGTATTTTTATGTCTGAAAACAGGCAGGAAGGAGGTCACAATGACAAAAATCACAGTATTTAAAAAAGATTATGTAACAGAACTCGTAAAAATCATCCGTAATACAAAGAACGCACAGGTATTGCAGAAGCATTTGGCAAACTATCACGACAAAGATGTCGCAGAAGCAATCACACGGCTAAACGAAACAGAACGAATGCAACTATACACTATGATCGGCACCCCACGGCTTGCAGAGATCTTCTCTTATCTGGATGATGCCAAGCCGTATCTGGATGAACTGTCACTTGATAAAGCCGCAAGAGTCATATCCGATATGGATGCGGATGATGCTCTGGATATTCTGGATGAACTTTCCGCCGAGCAACAACAGGAAATGGTTGCCCGTCTGGATGATGATTCCCGGAGAGATGTAAAGAAGCTGCTTTCTTACGAAGACGATGAGATTGGAAGCTGCATGACGAACAATTATATCTGTATTCCGGACACCTTATCCATCCGTGAAGCTATGAGTACACTGGTTCGGCAGGCAGGAGAACATGACAATATCTCGACGATCTATACCACTGATATAAATGGTCAGTTTTCCGGTGCTATCGATCTGAAAGATCTGATCATCGCACGGGAAAATGACTCTTTGTCAAATATTATCAGCCGCTCCTATCCGTCTGTATATGAGCATGGGAAGATTGCAGACTGTATCGAAGATCTCACCGATTATGAAGAGGATTCCATCCCGGTTTTATCGGAAAACGGAACCATTGCCGGTATCCTGACTGCAAATGATATCGTGGAACTGGTGGATAATGCTATGGGTGATGACTACGCAAAGCTCGCCGGTCTTACATCCGAAGAAGACCTGAACGAACCAACCTTTACCAGCATGAAAAAGCGTCTGCCATGGCTCATCATCCTTCTGTTCCTTGGCATGGCGGTATCCTCTGTGGTAGGAATGTTTGAATCCGTTGTTGCGGTGCTTCCAATCGTGATCTGCTTCCAGTCCCTTGTCCTTGATATGGCTGGAAATGTCGGCACACAGTCCCTCGCTGTTACGATCCGTGTACTTATGGACGAAGACCTGAGTACTAAAAAGAAGCTTTCCCTTCTTATCAAAGAAATGAAGATCGGCTTCTTAAATGGTGCAAGCCTTGGAATCATGGCACTCCTGTTTTTAGGAATCTATATCCACTATTTTAAGAAATATATATGGGCATCTGCATTCCTGATCTCTGGCTGTGTCGGCATCTCGCTGATCGTTGCAATGGTGATCTCAAGCTTTGTCGGAACTATCATTCCTATGTTCTTCCACAAGATCCATATTGATCCTGCGGTTGCTTCCGGTCCACTCATTACAACGGTCAATGATCTGGTTGCCGTGATCACCTACTACGGACTGGCAATGGTATTTTTGATCAATATTTTTCATATTTAGGTTTTGAATCTTCATCGTTCCGGCAAAAGACAGGTTGTTTTCTATAACAGAAATCACTTCTCTTTTGCCAGGACTTTTTTACATCGTGTTTCTGTTTTCTTTTACCGGAACTTTTTTACATCATGTTTCTATTTCCTTTTGCCAGAACTTTTTTACACCAGGTTTTTGTTCCACATTTTGGACATTTCAAATATCTTGTTGAAATCATATGCATTCCCATTGTATATGCACCAAAGGTCGGAACAAACAGCTCATTGCAATGACGGCATTTGTAATAACCGATGGTGCGCTCACCTTCCATCGCAACCATAAGTCCACAACCAAATATAACACATGCGATCACTATCAGTAATATCTTAACCGGTACTGCGATCACCTCTGTATACACTGCAACAACCATGATCAATGTAATAAATGATATCGTTGCAATTAAACCCGTTATAATTGTAGGAATTAATTTCTTCTTGTTTTCTTCTCTTTCTTTAATCATATTCACCATATTTTCCTCCGCTTTCTTTTGATATTCTTCCTCAGACACTCTTGCACCGGACAACAGTTCATTTACCGTAATGTCCAGTTCCTTACATAAAGGTAATAACAGAGACACTTCCGGGAATCCCTTTCCACATTCCCATTTGGAAACTGTTTTATCACTGATATTCAGTTTTTCTGCAAGCTGCTTCTGTGTACAACCTTTTCTTTTTCTTTCTGCTGCAATAAACCTGCCTATACTGATCTGATCCATATCTGCCTCCTTTCTGACCAGATTATTACATACCTGCATCCGGCATCATACCCATAAAGCGTAGAAAATGGTGAATTTCTGCGAATTCTACGCACTGTAGAGTATAGTTTGCCACTTCCTTATAATAATTATATCATGTGCTTCGCACATTCTATGCATTCCGCAAAATCAGCATCCTTGCGAGCAAATAATTTTGCGTTCATTATATCAAATGTGTCATTTATCCGAAATAATATTCTGCCACTTGCTCTATTCTTTCCATTCCGATAGGACAAGCACTGGTTTCATATGTCATAATTAAATTAATAGATGGTATTATTCCATTATCACAATATGTTTTTATTTTCCTACAGGCATGACTCGCATATTCTGGATTGTCCATCATACCGAAATGTTCCCAATAATAATACTCTCCTGTTTTTGGATGTCGAATCGTAAAATCCGGATACATTACTATCCCATCCAGCACCAATTGATTTTCATATCGAAATGGTATTCTTTCCCGGAATAAAACATTATCGATCATTGCTTCTGATTTAGAACGAAGATACTTGCCCTGCGTCCCTTTTATATTCAAATTCTCCGGATATTTCTTATTTGTTTCATATTCTTCTGTCATCCATGCTTCTAAATTTTCTGAATGCGGTCCAAATGCCTTTCCCAGCAATTCAATGTAACCATCATTTTCCAATAACATATCAGATGCATTATTTTCCTTTTGCACTTTTCTTATATACGCATTGCATGCTTCAAGCTCGCACATTAAATCCTGTTTTCTTAACATATAATACTTTTTCATAGCAAGTTTTTCAGCCAAGAGTCTCTCTTTCTTTGGCAGATATATTGGCTTTCCTGCACTCTTCAAATACCACTTATATCCTTTTCCATTTTTGGCACATATTAATTCTTCTTTCGGAAATGTTTTCTCTAATATCTCTATCTTCTGTATTTCTTTTTTCAATTTGACGATTCTCTTTATTATTATATCTTTAATCATACGCATTCTCCTCGTTTCTTTTATGTTCTTTTTCTGCAATATTTTTATTGGTATAATTTCCATTTTTATTTGTTAATACCCCCTGAAAACACTTCTCCCATGGTATCAGGCTATTTCCCCACTTTGCATACCCTTCTGCTCATCCTGTTTGTGGTATATTGTCTAATTTTCTTTATCCATACCCTTGTTCAATCCGCTGTAGCGGGTATTATATTAGCTTGCTTTCTTCCATACCCTCGCCAATCTATTGTAGCGGGTATTATATTAGCTTGCTTTCTTCCATACCCCTTGCACCGCCATTAGCCTTGGTATAACAGTCCATTTTCTTGAATAATACCCAAAATTCTTCTTTCATCGATGGTATTATCCAAATCTTTTCTCTCATATACCCATTATTTCATTTGGGGCTTGGTATCAATCCTTAATTTTATCCTCCGTACCCTGAAATCTTCATGAACCGTTCCAGATGTGCGTTTGGTATCAATGCTTAATTTTATCCTCCGTACCCATGAAGCATAATTTTCCCTGCCCGTATCTGCAAAATTACAGCGCCGCTGCTGTCGGTGCGGTAAACCTCCGCACCAGCAGCCTGAAGTCTTGTCAATGTTTCTTCATGCGGATGTCCATACCGGTTCTTTTTCCCACAACTGATCACCGCATACTGTGGCTTTATGTATTGAAGAAACGCCTCCGAGGTTGCATATCTGGATCCATGATGTCCTACCTTTAAAATATCAACTGCGTCCAGTCTGCCAGTCTCTGCCATCTGCTGTTCTGCTATTTCCCCTGCATCGCCTGTAAACAGAAGATGAAAGGAATCGATACTTGCCTGCAGCACAAGAGAGGCTTCATTTGCATCTGCGTGAACATCCGATTCTCTCGGATATATACACGAGATCCGGAATGTCCCGGAAGCTCCTGTCTCCGGTTCAAAAAGTATGTCACCAGCATCCATATATATAACCTCCGTTCCATGTTGTGCTGCCAGCTCGATCAGTTCCTGCAGTCCTTCTCGGTCACCATACTTCGCCACAACAAGGTTTCGGATCCGGATTCCGGTATGCTCAAGTTCATATAGATCCAGAAGTCCGGATATATGATCCTGATCCCCATGTGTTACAAAGACATAATCCAGATCCACCATCCCGTAATACCGGAGAGCCGGAAGCAGAACATATTCTCCCACCTTTTCATTATCCGAAGATCCGCCATCGATCATAATATTGGTTCCCTGTTCCGTCCGGATCAGTATGCCATCCCCCTGCCCGACATCCAGAAAGGTAACCGTAAACGGACGATCCAGAGTACATCCTGCATACATACCAAACGCCAGCATGACAAGCATCCCTGCTACCCCATACCGGATTTTCCTGTGTTTCCATTCTTTTATCGTTTGTTGATTACAATCTTTCCATGCTGTCTGCTTTCTACGAATCCGGCATTTTATTTTTCTTACTGTCTTCTGACTCTGTGTGCTGTCAGAGCTGGAATCTCTATCTGTTCTCACCTCGACCATAAAATACAGGCCTAGTAGCAATGCAATATAATAAACTACGACCAGTTTCACCGGAATATGCCCGATATTGATATAGGCTCCTGGAAGTCGTTCCATTCCCTGACATAACATTTCATATAACCACAAAATCCCCTTCACCGGAATCGTAAGCCATCCAGCCGCCTGAAGTGAAATACAGCCACAGATAACGGTACCGATTCCTCCTGTCAGAACAATCGATACACACGGAACAACGATCAGATTTAATAAAATACCATACAATGGAAACTGGTAATAATAGTAGACGATCACCGGCAAGGTCGCCAGAAAGGTTGCCATGCTGACAGTAAGCGACTGCCGGATTTTCTCCCCTGCGCCAAATATGTGTTGTAACACCGTCCCTGCACCAAGCTTATTGATTAGGTCGGCACTTCCCCTTTTGCTAAATACCCGTTGTAACACCGGCACGATCACAGCTATCCCGATTATTGCTGCAAATGAAAGCTGAAATCCGGCATCTAATACAACATAAGGATTTATCACCGACATCCATACCCCGGCAATTCCTGTTGAGGTCAGAAGATCCACCGAACGCCCAATGGCTTTCCCAAATAACAGGAGCCCCATCATAATGATCGCCCGCATCGTTGATCCTGCAAGTCCGGTCATCTGTCCATACAGAATAACCAGAATACTGCATCCAATTCCCGCACTCCAGTAGGAAACTCCCCATTTTCGCATACGCCGATACAAGGTCATACCAATGATCGCAATATGTAATGCCGATATTGCAAGAATATGTGCAATACCATTCAACTGATACATCCGTTTCACATCACCGTCCATCCCCTGCCGTTCACCCAGAAGCATCGCCCGGATCACAGATGCATCCTCCTCGCCGTATAAGTTACCAATTACATCTGATATCCGTTTTCGGAGCTTCCGAAGCCCCGCCCGTATATGCGAGTACTGTTTTCCTGTTTTCTGCAGCTCTGCATCTGAAAGTATAAGAAAGATCCCCTGGCTCCTGTAGTATCGATATGCATCAAAGGCCCCCGGATTTCCCGCATGCCCCGGCTGTTCAAATCTGCCGGCAAATACTGCCTCCTGTCCCGGATACAAGGTTATACCTTTCTCCACATACACAAACAGCTTCATATTTTCATGAAACCCAGTCCATTCTTCACCGGACATTCCTCTTGCATCCACGATCTTAATAAAGACCTGCTGCCTGTTTTCCGTTTCCTTTATCTCGTATATCGTTCCGGAAATTGTTCCGGAACAACCGTTCAGCCGGGAAGCATATTGTTCCTGCTCATGCAATATGTTGATATTCATATACCCCATTCCGGCAAACAGCACATATATGAGAATTCCGACAGTTACTCTTACTGTTCGTTTTACATCCACACTCCGCTTTGTCTGTCTTCGCCTGTCCGACATCCGTATTTTTTCATCCCGGCCGGACTCTTCTTTCTGTTTTTGCTGTTTTTGCCTTTTTCCCTGTTTTTGCCCTTTTTCTCCCGTAAACAGAAAAAAGGCTGCAACTATCATTGCAGCCAAAGTAAACCACCTGCTGCCAGCAATCGCCTCCGCCTCTCCAAGCATAAATGCACATGCGGCCCAAAATAGTGGTCTTTTTATTTTCTTTTCCTCCGCTATCTGTCAGTACCTGTCTAATTACACATTGAATAATTCGCTGTGTATGTCTCTGAGAAATCCAAATTCTCTCCATATACTAGATCCTGACTGCCTTCTACCTCAAATACAACACCATCCACATCTGACAGCTCTGTCAGAGAATCAACCAGCGAATAAATGATCACTTTGTCATCATAATCACCGACATGATCCAAAAAGGTCTTGCTGAAATTAACATAACACACCCGATCCAACACATAGATATCAAGAATATCTACATCTTTATCGATCGGACTCTTCCATTTCTGGGAATTCCGAAGTGCTTCCATGATCTGTTCCTCCGGTGCTTTGTAAGACAACGCATCAATCTCCGTCGTCTGCTTATCCAGCCGTTTTCCGGTATTATCCGGCGTATAGATCGTCACAGAATAAGAAGCCTCCATAAAATTATCACCGATCGTTGAAAATGATTCCGCATTGTAAACACTTGTATCTACCTTCTTCTCTCCAATCAGATCCGACAATTCAAATGAAACCCCTGAAATACCATTTACCTGACACAGGTTTTTGTAAATGCCATTTTACACAACAGGATCTGATAATTCTCTGCGGTATCATAATCCAGATTGAACATGATCGTTACCAGTCCTTTTCCATCATAAGAATATCGCTGATAGGTCATTCCATCTGCAACCGGAATCTTATAAAGCTGCTCGTCTTCTGTTGATATCAACAGATTCATCAGCTTATCTATCACATTTTCCGTTGATTCCAACTGATCGATCTTCGTATCATAGACAGAAAACTCTGTCCATTTCTGATTCATATAATATACGGAATATGTCTGCATCCCGGCATCCGTACCGGTATCTGTTCTCTGACTCTCCGCATGTCCACTTTTCCCACATCCGGTCATAGACAGCAGCGCCACAACTAACAGCATCCCGCTTATAATATGCATGATCCGTTTCTCCATCTTCTGCTCCTTTATTTCACATAGTTCATCGGAACACGTACTGTAAATGTAGTTCCCTTTCCAGGCTCACTGTACACATTTATAATACCCTTATGCATAACGATAATATTCTTTGAGATTGCAAGTCCAAGACCGGTCCCTCCGGTATCCCTGCTTCTCGCCTTATCTACTCTGTAGAAACGTTCGAATATATGCTCTACACAATCCTCCGGAATACCAACACCGGAATCGGCAACCTTAATATACAGATTCTTATGATCGGCATTCAGGGATACGCGGATCCATCCGCCATCCACATTATATTTGATTCCATTTTCGATCAGATTGGAGATTGCCAGCGTAAACTTCACCTTATCAATATCAGCTTCCACTTCCCGGAAGCTTTCAAATGTGATCTCAATGCTTCTCTTTTCTGCCAGAGGCGTCAACCGTTTCAGAATAACCTCCATCAGCTCATTGATATCCACCCGCTCGATATTCAGGCTGTCTGATCCCTTATCTGTCTTGACCAGCGTCAGCAGATCACTGATGATCTGCGCTTCACGGTCAATCTCTAAAACAATATCGTTCATGAATTCCCGGTACATCTCAACCGGAACATTATCCTGCATCAAGATCGATTCTGATAAAACCTTCATTGAAGTAATCGGTGTTTTCAGCTCATGTGATACATTTGATACAAATTCCTGCCGGGATTCCTCCAACAACTGCGATTTGGCAAATATCCCATTCATATTGTCAACAACGCTCCCAGCTTCTCGCCATAAACCATCCGATGAAATCTGTCCCAGAAATCCATCCTTCATATTTACAAGTTGACTCTTGATCTTTCTGGTATCACGAACCGCCATATAAGAAATGAAAAATGCTGTCAGCACCCCGATCACCATAAAAATACAGATCAAGATATTGGCACGGTATGACAAATATCCTCTTTCGTTTTCCATGCTTTCCAGACTGACTGCGATCACAGCTACATCATCAATATAACCTTCCCGGTTCACCACAGGAAACATATACTCAATGTAGGACTGTTCCCGTACCAGCCGTTCGTCTCTGTCTCCCTTCATGATCTCATAGATATCATTATTCATGATATAGGTATCCTTCAACAGACGAAAGCTGTCATAGGCTACCCTGTAATCAGTATCTACGATCATAACTCTGGCAGACAGGCTGTACGCCAGAGTGTTCATACCATGAAAAGTCTTGCTTGTACCTTCTGTTTCCGAATTAATATCATTGATCAGATATTCCAGATTTTTTGCGTTTTCCTGCAACAGTGTTTCACAATCACTATATCTCTGATTCAACATCAACTGCAGCAGAACCGTTTTCATACTGATTGAGATCAGATAAAAACCTGCCATGATCATTACAAAGATAACAACCTGAAGACTGATCCTCCGCCTGCTGTTTTTCCAGATATTTTTATTCTTATTTTCTACATTTTCATCTTTACTTTTTTCCATTCCAAAAAAATCCAGTAAGATAGGAATGCTTTACGCATTCCCTGTCTCATCATCCTTTAAAATAGTAGCCAACGCCCCATTTTGTATGAATATACACCGGCTCACCCGGATTCTCCTCAATCTTCTCACGAAGTCTTCTTACATGAACATCCACAGTTCTGGCATCTCCCGGATATGTACTGCCCCAGATCGTATCTAACAGTTCATTTCTGGAATAAACCTTATTCGGATGCGCCATCAGAAGCTCCAGCAAATCGAATTCTTTTGCTGTCAGATTCAGTTCCTTTCCATGAACAAATACACGGCGGCTATCCAATTCTACCTTCATGCCATTGATTTCTAAAATATTTACCGGTTTTACAGGCTCTGCCTTTTTTCCGCTTCTTCTTAAGATAGCTTTGATCCTTGCCTTTACCTCCAGTATGTTAAATGGTTTGGTGATATAATCATCTGCACCATATTCAAGACCCATGATCTTATCCATATCCTCACCCTTGGCCGTCAGCATAATGATCGGAACATTGGAAAATTCACGCACCATCTGACATACTTCAATTCCGGTATAAACCGGGATCATGATGTCTAACAGAACGATATCATAATCATTGTTTTTGATCTTCTCAAACGCCTCTCCGCCATCATATGCCACGTCTACTTCCATATCATCCTGTTCCAGACTGAATTTCAGGCCTTTCACGATCAGTTTCTCATCATCTACGACCAATACCTTTTTCATACCAGATTTCCACCTTTCCTTTGTTTCTATATCTCTACCGACCCACGCAAATATCGTTTTTTATCTTCTGAAATAAATTCTCTCCGATACCATTCACATTCATAATATCTTCTGTTTTTTCAAATGCACCCTGTGTCTCTCTGTAAGTTATGATATTCTCCGCCTTTGCCTCACCAATCCCGGACAATGACATCAGTTCCTCTTTCCCGGCAGTATTGATATTCACTACTCCCGCTTCCATTGTCTGTCCATTCGTTTCTGTTTCCGGATCCTGCCAGCGTTCCGGCTGCTCCTGCACCTCTTCCTCCGTCGGAAAATAAATTCTCTGTCCATCCTCGATAAAGTCTGCAAGATTTACCACCTGCTCCGCAGCATTCTCTGCAAATCCGCCTGCTGCAAGAAGTGCATCATTAATCCTTGCACCTATCGGGAGTTCATATACTCCTTCTTGTTTTACTGCCCCACAGACAAATACACAGATTCCTGTGTCTTTTATAGCTTCTGTGTCTTCCTGATCCCTTTCTGTAACAGAACCTACCACGCGTCTTCGGCATATGCCGTATCATTCTGTGAACCGGTATTCTGCTCTGTTGTCTCAAGTATCATGCCATTTTTCCGACATCCGACCAGAGTAATCCCGAACAACAACATCCATCCGGCAAGTCCTGCATATAACAGTTTTTTCTTTATTATCATACCTGCATACCTCCTTGATATGCCGGTACACTCATGCACACCCCCATTTTAACGAACTTCGATTCCTTTTACAATAGCAAAATAGAAAAAGACCAGTCCTGCGGCATCCGATTTTTCTCGTTATCGGTGCACAGCTCCGGTCTTTTTCTGTTTTACTTTTAACTTTTCATTGAATTTGCTTCTTAGAATAATGGCTCTTTTAAGATTGCAGTACCAATACCCTTCTGAGTAAAGAACTCAAGAAGCAGGCAATGCTTCAGGCGGCCATCCAAAATATGGACTCTTGATACACCATTTTCCATGGCTGTGATACAGTTATTAAGCTTTGGAAGCATACCACCGCCGACAACACCTTTCTCAATGATATCCTTTGCCTCGTGGATGTCCATTTCTGAGATCAGGGTAGACTTATCTGTCGGATCGATAAATACACCTTCAATATCTGTTAAGAATACCAGCTTTTCCGCCTTTAATGCTGTTGCAACAGCACATGCAGCATCATCAGCATTAATATTATAATCCTCATATTCTTCACTGACACCGATAGGAGCGATAACAGGTATAAAATCCTGATCGACCAGTGCATCGATCACCTCTGTATCAACCTTTGTGATCTCGCCTACATAACCGATATCTTTTCCGCCCGGCAGACGCTTCTTAACGGTGAACAGTCCACCATCCTTTCCACTGATACCCACAGCCTTTAAACCAACCTTCTGCATCATGCTGACAAGACTCTTATTTACCTTGGATAATACCATCTCAGCAATCTCCATTGTCTCACCGTCTGTTACACGAAGTCCATTGATAAATTCAGGCTCTTTTCCAATCTTCTCTACCCATTTGCTGATCTCCTTACCGCCACCATGCACGATAACCGGTTTCAGTCCAACCAGCTTTAATAATGCAACATCTTCGATCACATTGTATTTCAGATTCTCATCCAACATAGCACTTCCGCCATATTTTACAACAATTGTTTTCCCCTGAAATTTCTTAATATAAGGCAAAGCCTCGATCAGTGTCTGTGCTTTTGATATTACCTGATCTACTGTATAATCTCCCTTTACCATCTTATTTACTTCCTCACTTTCTATACTCTGCATTTATCTTGATATATTCATATGTAAGGTCACAGCCCCACGCGGAAGCTGTCTCTGTACCGGCATGCATATCCGCATGAAAACATACCTGATCCGGCGACAGGATCTCCGTCGCTCTTTCTTCATCATAATCGGTACAAACCCCATTTTCAACTATTTTTAAGGAACCGGCTTCGCTGGATATTATGATATCTACCTTATATGGATCAAATGCGATCCCGCTCTGTCCCATCGCGCACACCAGACGTCCCCAGTTCGCATCCGAGCCGTATACGGCGCATTTTACAAGGTTTGAGGTCACCACGGATTTTGCAAGCTTTCTTGCGCCCTCCTTGGATTCCGCCCCTGCTACCTGTACCTGAAACATCCTCGTCGTTCCCTCTCCGTCCGCTGCGATCAGCTTCACGAAGTAGGTGTTGATATATCGAAGCGCCTCCACAAATGCCGGATAATCCGCATCCGTTTCAAGCAGCTCATCATTTTCTGCCATGCCATTTGCAAATATCATAACGGTGTCATTCGTTGAGGTATCCCCATCGACAGATAACATATTATAAGTATCTATGACATCATTTCTCAGTGTTTTCTGCAATAACTCCTGACTGATATTCAGATCCGTTGTCAGGAATCCAAGCACTGTACCAAGATTCGGATTGATCATACCGGAACCTTTACACATACCACCAATGGTAATTGTTTTCTCTTTGATCTGCAGCTTTACCGCAATCTCTTTCTTATATACATCGGTTGTCATAATGGCTTCCGCCGCATGACTTCCACTTTCTAAATCATTGGAAAGCATCCCGGAAAGTTCCCGGATTCCATGCGCGATCGTCTCCATCGGAAGCCTTATACCTATTACTCCGGTCGAAGCAACTGCGATCTGATCGGCCGGCACCTGAAGTTCTGCTGCCACAAGCTCTGCCATATGCGCCACATCAACATCTCCCGCTTCTCCGGTACACGCATTTGCCACTCCACTGTTTACAACCAGTGCCTGACATAAGCCGATATCGTCACATAATGCTTTGTCCCACATAACAGGTGCAGCCTTGACTACATTCTGTGTAAATACTCCAGCTGTCTTCGCCGGACACTTGCTGACTAGCAATGCCATGTCTTTTTTCTTTTTATTTTTTCTTACTCCGGCGTGCATACCTGCTGCCAGAAATCCGATTGGAGCTGTCACTCCGCCGGAAATGATCTCCATACCGATCACCGCCTTATATCATCTGTTCTCCCACGATATCCGATGCCGTTACTCTTTATGGGAATACCGGAGCCATCAGCAGTCCTTCTTCTTCCGGAAGTCCAAACATAATATTCATATTCTGAACTGCCTGACCGGCTGCTCCCTTTACCAGATTATCAAGTGCTCCCATTGCAATGATACGTCCGGTTCTTTCATCAATCTTAAAGTTGACATCTACATAATTGCTGCCCTCTACCCAACGTGTCTCCGGACATACATCCTTGTCAAGAACACGGACAAATCTCTCGTTTGCATAATATTTGTCATATGCAGCACGAACAGTATCGTAATCTACCTTTTCTTTTAATGAAGCATATGCCGTAACCAGAATACCACGATTCATCGGAACCAGATGTGGTGTGAAATTGATCATGATCGGACTGCCGTATGCATATCCCAGCTGTTCTTCGATCTCCGGTGTATGGCGATGAGTCGTTACTCCATATGCCTTAATGCTTTCATTTACCTCACAGAACAGGTTCGGGATCTTTGCTCCTCGTCCTGCTCCTGATGTACCGGACTTAGCATCTACAATGATCGTATTCGGATCGATCAGCTTCTCTTTTACAAGCGGATATAAGGAAAGAATGGAGCAGGTTGTATAACAGCCCGGATTTGCCAGAAGTCTGCATCCCTTTACCTTATCTCTGTTGATCTCACACAGACCATATACGGCCTCGTCGATAAATTCCGGACTCTTATGCTCGATCTTGTACCACTTCTCGTAAGTAGCAACATCCTTAATTCTGAAATCCGCACTTAGATCAATGATCTTAACCTTTGATAAAATATCCTCATTTACAAGAGAAGAACATAAGCCCTGTGGAGTTGCCGTGAAAATAACATCTACCTTCTCAGCCAGCTCATCCATATTCTCGCCCAGACAGGTTGCATCCACGATCTGAAACATATTTCCAAATACTTCGTAATATTTCTTATCTATAAAACTTCTGGAACCATACCAGACAATTTCCACATCCTTATGTCCAAGAAGAATTCTTACTATTTCCTGACCGGCATATCCGGTTGAACCAATAATTCCTGCCTTTATCATATCTTACTCCAATCTGCTGCAACCGGTCATTTTCCGTTACAGCCATCGTCCTATTTGTATTTCTACACATTCACTTATCTTACTCTCTGCATTTTCTTCCGTCAACCGCTTTCATAGGAAAATACAGTTCGTATAATCTTCCATGATTATACAGTTATTGTGCATAATATTCAAGTATTAATTAATAAATATGCAAAAATATTTTTTATTATTATACCCCAGCATCGCATTCTTAATTTGATCATACATGTTTTATATATTTTCCAAATTATTATATTATGCAGAAAATGTTATATTTAAAGCAGCATTATTGCATTTCTCATAAAAATCAAAGCCGGCAGGACAGAATGTTTTTCTGTCTGCCGGCTTTATGCATATTATGTATATTTTATGTATAATATTAATCCAATGCTTCCTTCTGAGGTACGGTTACTGTCGCTTCATAGCAGGAGAAGACCTCCTCTACGCGCTCCTGATCCGGTTTCTTTGTGATCAGACTGACGATCGGAACAAGGATCAATCCACCGATCATCGCTGCTGCACCACAGTTTACAGGTGACTGTAACGCCTGTGGAAAACTAAATAACTGCCATGTATTACTGATAAAGTTCAGTGTCATGATGCCTACGCCCCAGATAAAACTAACAAGGCAGGCTGCCACTGTCGTGCGTTTCCAGTACAGACCATATAAAAACGGAGCCAGACAGGCACCTGCGATCGCACCCCATGAAATACCCATAAGCTGTGCGATAAATGCCACCTTGCTGGAATACTGAATGACTGCAATGACCGCCGATAATGCGATAAATACTACCAGCATGATCCGCATTGTAAGGACCTGCTTCTTCTCTGACATTTTCGGTGCGATCGATGCTTTGATAAAGTCGATCGTAAGTGTGGAGCTTGAGGTCAGAACCAATGAAGATAAGGTAGACATCGAAGCAGATAACACAAGGATAACCACCAGTCCCATCAATACTTCCGGAAGATTCTCAAGCAGGTGTGGAATGATCGCATCAAATCCTTCTGTTGCTACATCCGTCTCGGTCAGACGTCCAAAACCACCAAGGAAATAACATCCTCCGGCTACGATCGTTGCAAATAAAGTAGATACGATCGTTCCAGTCTTGATTGATTTCTCATCTTTGATCGCATAAAATTTTTGGATCATCTGAGGAAGGCCCCATGTTCCAAGTGAGGTTAATATGACAACACATACCAGATTGAAGATATCCGGTCCAAGGAAGGATGCAAATACACCCGGTGTATCCGAAACCGCCGGATCATTTACACGAGCCAGCTTGTCTAACGCACCTGTAAGTCCGCCTCTCTCGTTTAATACTGCATAGATAACTGCTACTATACCAACCAGCATGATCAGTCCCTGAATAAAGTCATTGATCGCTGTCGCCATATACCCGCCAACAATTACATAGATACCGGTAAGAACTGCCATAGCAACAACACAGATCTTGTAATCAATGTCGAACGCCATTCCAAACAATCTGGAAAGACCGTTATACAATGAAGCCGTATATGGGATCAAGAATATGAATATGATCCAGGAAGAAATGATCTTCATGGATTTGCTGTTATATCTTCTCTCAAAGAATTCCGGCATTGTTCTGGAATCCAGCTTCTGCGTGATCAGTCTGGTTCTTCTGCCAAGCACTACCCATGCAAGCAGAGACCCAAGGATTGCATTTCCAATTCCGATCCATGTGGATGCAATTCCGTATTTCCATCCAAACTGTCCTGCATATCCAATAAAAATAACTGCCGAAAAATAGGACGTACCATATGCAAATGCTGTAAGCCATGGGCCTACGCTTCTTCCTCCCAGTACAAATCCGTTCACATCTGTGGCCTGTTTTCTTGCATAAAATCCTACACCGATCATTATGCCAAAGAATACAACAAGCATAATCACTTTAATAACCATGTCGACCTCCCGTCACTTCTCATTTTTGTATTCGCAGAATTTTACAGTCAACTTTCCACCAACAATAGCGCATCCTATAATTTCTGATTTTCGAATTCTGATATAATCCGGCTCATTTTTGCTTTATTACGTTGAAGTCAAGTAACTTTAAAGTTCTACGTTTTAAACTACAAAATAGATTATATTGGATACATCCATTTTCGTCAATATAAAAAAGCGACTTCCTTGCAGATATTTTTTCAGCTTTCGCCAAATATTTCATTCTGCTGTTCAGAAGTCGTTTTTCCAATCTGTTTTTAGCACTTCATAAGCCCGCTGCATAGATCCAAATTCATATCATTGCTTTGGATCTATGCTGTTTGCGCTTGATCTTCACATTAATGTGTCTTCTCATATGCCAACACTTTTTCTGCAATCGTATCCATGAGTTCTTCTACGGAAAGTCCCTCGGCTTTTACCGTGATCTGTGCATATTTTTCATACAATAAGATTCTCTCGTTATAAAGATCCTTTAAAGTCTGACCATCCTTTAACACTACGCCACGCCGTTTTACATTTTCCAGTCTGGAAGCGATCACTCCATATGGAAGCTCGATATATACTACAATATCATTTTTTACATAATGCTGCATGGCTTCATCACAGTATACGACACTTCCTCCGGTTGCAATAACCGTATTCTTTAAGTCAATTTCTTTGTTTACATCATTTTCTATCTGAAGGAACCCATCATCTCCATATTCTGCAATCAGCTCACGAAGCAGCTTACCATGCTTCTTCTGGATCAACACATCTGCATCTACAAAATCAAATCCAAGAACCTTGGCAAGTACCACACCGATCGTACTCTTTCCACAACCAGGCATTCCGATCAAAACTATATTTTTCATCTTCTTTCTCCATTCTCTGTATTTTAATTTTCTATATTATCCTAATCTTTTCATTTGTTCTCTGTATTCATTACTTCTAATTTAATCCCATTTCTGTTTATTCAAGGATTTTTATTATTACTTGTGTCATATACATCCCATAATGCGAAGGACATATACCCATACCGTTATCGTGACCGATGAAAACAGGGTTGTCAGCACGATCGCATTTGATGACAGGACTTCATCATTATTCATATTCTTAGCCATGATATAACAAGTTACCGTGGACGGTGAGCCTGTCATGATCAGGATTGCTGCCAATTCACTCGGTGCAAACCCAAGCTTAACCGCAATCGGCATATAGATCAAAGGAAATACGACTAGCTTCATAAGAGCTGCTGTAACCGCAGGCTTCATTTTCTCCAGTGATGCTTTTGTATTAAAACCTGCTCCTATGGCGATCAATGCGATCGGAGTTGCCGTCTGTGCGATATAATTGATAGTCTTCATCGGTATCGCCGGGATCGGAATATTCAATAATGAAAACGGAACTCCGAGCACGATGCCGATTATGATCGGATTCTTTAAAATATTAATGCATGCCGTTTTGATTCCGTCTGCACCATGGATATTATCTCTGCCCCCAAAGGTCAGCATAATAACGGACAGGATATTGAACAATGGTACCGCCGCAACGATCATAAGCGGAGCCATCCCTGAGCTTCCACAGATATTTTCTACAAAGGCAATTCCAAGCACCGCCGCACTTCCTCTTGCCGATGCCTGCGCAAACGCTCCGACCATCGTCTTATCCCTGCAATATATCTTTGCAAAGCACCATGCACATGCAAACATAATAAAAGTTCCGAAGAAACAAAACGCCACAAATTTCATATTTACGTCTTTTAATACCGAGGTTGTTGCGATATCCCGAAACAAAAGCACCGGAAGGGATACCTTAAACACATATTTATTTGCTATATTTGCAAATTCATCATTGATCAGCCCAATCCGTTTCAGAAACCACCCCAACAGGATCACCAGAAAGATCGGCACTGTCGCATTTATACTAAATAAAAAATCACTCATTCCATTCTCTCTTTTCTTAATTAAACTGTCGCAGCCCTTACTATAGCACAGCTTGTTACCCGATTCAATTTTTATCCGATTTTTTTAAAAGATCTATATGCAACAGATACATACCTGCCAGACCTCGAAAACTTTAAATTCATGCTAAAATGTATGAGATTATCATCAGTCCATATATAATATTCAAAAAAATAAATACTGGAAAGCGGCTTAAAACCTAAGGAAATCCGCTCTGTCAAAAAAAATGCAAAAAAAAATAAAATTTATTGTTGACATCAAAGGGGTGTTTATGTATAATATGTCTTGCGTCAGAGATATGACGAACATAAAAAAACGACAAACACTTTGTTCCGGGGTGTGGCTCAGCTTGGCTAGAGCGCTTGATTTGGGATCAAGAGGTCGCAGGTTCGAATCCTGTCACCCCGACTTAGATAATCATAAATCTAACACTGTTAAGCAATCATGCGGGTGTAGTTCAATGGTAGAACACTAGCCTTCCAAGCTAGATACGTGGGTTCGATTCCCATCACCCGCTCTTTATTTTCGCTAATATTTATAGCGGGAATTTAAAATGTGTCCGTAGCTCAGCTGGATAGAGCAACGGCCTTCTAAGCCGTGGGTCGGGGGTTCGAATCCCTTCGGGCACATTTATTTGTTTCATTCTGTGGCACTACTGCTGTTCCATATGGATGTTTCACTTATATGGTGGGTATGGCGCAGTTGGCTAGCGCGCCAGATTGTGGCTCTGGAGGCCGAGGGTTCGAGTCCCTCTATCCACCCTTTTCTTTATCGCATATTAAGCGATGCTTTTGGGTTATCGCCAAGCGGTAAGGCACAGGACTTTGACTCCTGCATTCGCTGGTTCGAATCCAGCTAGCCCAGTCAAAAACTTAATTTATATGGGCCATTAGCTCAGGCGGTAGAGCACTTGACTTTTAATCAAGTTGTCCGGGGTTCGAGTCCCCGATGGCTCATTAAAATTTCAGATATAATTTTATATCTGATTTTTTTATATCTACTCTTCTATTATTTTATTCTATTATATTATAGAAGAAACTCTGCGGATATGGCGGAATTGGCAGACGCGCTAGATTTAGGTTCTAGTGTCAACAGACGTGCAGGTTCAACTCCTGTTATCCGCATCAAAAAAGGCAATCATAATCGATTGCCTTTTTCTTTTATCTGATATTCTGTTACTAATTATTCAAAATTACACAGGACATCTCCATATTATACTCTCTTGTAAATCCATCATCATCATACAACTGATAACTGCTTCCCGCATACCCAAGTAACTGTAGCTTCTTCGTATCAATATCCGCAACGCACTCGGCAAAGTCAGCAAGAGGAATGCATTTTCCTTTCCGAATAAATAAAATCACTTCATTCAACGGCACTTCTACAAAATGATGTCCTTTTTTCATCTCGGTCTGTTCAATATCACCCTCAGCCTTGAAACGGACAAGCATCATATCCTCCGGCAGATAAACATATCTTCCGATTGCATTCTGTGTATATACCGGTGCGATCATGATCTCATTACCAAGCATAAGCTGGTCTTCTACATTTACCGCCATACGATCTTCCGGATATTCAAATGCAAGCGGTTTGAACATCATTTCATCATTTAAAGCAGCCTTCATATATTCACTGTAAATATATGGAAGCAACCGATAACGAACACCTATGATATGTCTGAAATCTTCAATCTGCTCAAACTGATAGCACTCCTGCTCTCTTGTGCCAAGGCATGCATGATTACGCATCAGCGGTGTAAATACACCAAGCGCGAGCCATCTGAGCAAAAGATCTCTGGTCGTATTACAGCCAAATCCACCCAGATCTGCCCCTGTATATAAGAAACCACACATATTTAATGATGGAAGCATTTTCAGATTTAACAGGATATGGGACCACCAGGATTTATTATCTCCGGTCCAGATACCGCCATAACGATGCATTCCGATATAAGATGATCTGGAAAACAACAGGCATCTTTTCTCCGGACAGATCTCTCGAAGTGCTTCACCTGCTGCCCGTGTCATATTATAACCGAAAAGGTTATGTACCTGATCATGACGCACCATCTTTCCATTCACATTATGATACATCGAAGCATAGTCTTTGGCATTATTAGCCAGATCTACTACCATATCCCGGATTCCCCAGACATCATCCACGGATTCATCTTTATCAATAAATTCCCGCATTGCCTCTTTCACATCACAAACGCCTTCCGGTGTATAAAAAATTGCCGGTTCATTCATATCATTCCAGAAGCCTTCAATTCCTGCATCTGTAAGAAGCTTATATTTTCCGCCAAACCATTTTCTTGCTTCCGGATTCAATACATCCGGAAAATGTGTGTATCCCGGCCATACAGCTGCAACAAAATCACTTCCGTCCTCTCTTTTACAGAAATAATTGTTTGCTACGCCTTCTTCATACACATCATATCCTTCTTCAATCTTCACTCCCGCATCAATAATCGGGATCAAGCGTATATTTTCTTTTTTCAACTCTTCTACATATTCAGAAAAATCACCAAATGCTTCATTTATCGTAAAGTCTTTATAATGATCCATATAATCGATATCCATGTATACCATATCGATCGGTATATGATTTTCTCTGTATTTCTTCACAACATAAGCAAAATCTTCCGGTGTCTTATAACCCCAACGGCTCTGTCCAAAACCGAAAGCAAACTTTGGAGCAATATAACTTTTTCCTATCATTTGTCTGAATTGTTTTACAATATCATATATACTTTCGCCTGTGATCACATAAAGATCCAAATCTGCTTTATCGCAGAAAATATGAAGTTCATCCATCTTAGTATATCCGATATCAAATACCAGCGAAGACGGATAATCTATGTACAATCCAAATGTTCTCTCGCCGGATATAATAACAAAATTATGAGATGCATATAAAGAATAAACATCCTCATGATGATTCGGAATATCTGTATTATTGCTTATATATTTATATCCTCTTTTGTTGATTCCACGATTTGCTTCACCAAGTCCATATACTGCATCCTCTGCTTTCATATCATAAAGAAATGAAAAGCCATCATCCAGATTTACTGTTCCAACTTCAGGCATACCTTCCGATGCCTCAAATGACGCAACAACCGATTCTGTAAAAAACGGATTACCATATGTGTATTTTTTTATCATTCTCATTTCCTCTTTTTCTTTTTATTTGGTATATAATTTATTATACCTGATAATGTTATTATATTATCTTTCCATTCGTTTTTCTTACATTATTTTTATAAATTTGTTGCATAATATTGACTTATTAATTTCTTCCCCTCGTCATCCTATGTCATTCACTTTTTTCCCAAAAATCAACCGGTTCGAAATCCAGCAGTTTCGCAAGAAAACCACATTCCTCCAGATCCTTCTGAATATTATCCAGGATATCTTCTGAATCTGCCTGTACCGTGTGATAATGGTAATTGTCGGTTATCTTAAGAAGCGGCGATGATTTTCCACTGCTCAAGGTCTTTACATATTCATAAATATCTTTTCTGGTTTTTATGTTCATCGGAGCTTTTACAACTCCATAAATCTTATGATATACAAATACATCCAGAATCCTGCCGCCATTATCTACGATGATCTGTAATTCTTTCTCTATCTCTTCCGCAGTATGACGCACCTTGAATATTCGTTCACATTTTCCCGGCTTTAATAACACATATCCCCGGTTTGTTGAAACAATATTATTGTCAGCCGCACGAAGCAGGGCAATATCCTGTACGATCACCTGCCTACTCACACTGAGCCTCTTTGCCATCTCCGCCCCCGCAATCGGCTCTTTACTCTTCGCAAGCATCGACAACAGTTTTTCCCGTCTTTCAACTCCTGTCATGTTCTTCCTCCCAATCTTATCATCCATTAGCCCATTCTATTTCTCATGTAAACCTTCCCTGCACCCAAAGGCACCAGAAATTTTGTTACAATATTCAGTTAGATTCTATGAAGATTTTTCAGAGAAATATCCATGATCGGAGCGGAATGTGTCAGTGCTCCACTTGATATATAATCAACACCAAGGTTCTTCAAGCGCTCGATATTTTCTGCTGTTACATTACCTGATACCTCGATCTCTGCCTTGCCATCAATGATGCCGATCGCTTCTTTTAACATTTCATCTGACATATTATCCAGCATGATAATATCCGCTCCGGCTTCAACAGCCTCCTTTACCATATCCAGATTCTCAACCTCGACTTCGATCTTTCTGACAAACGGTGCATATTCCTTTGCCATACGGATTGCCTCTTTCACTCCGCCTGCTGCGCCTATATGGTTATCCTTCAGAAGGACTCCGTCCGAAAGATTATATCTGTGATTATGCCCACCGCCGACACGAACTGCATATTTTTCAAAAATACGATTATTCGGGGTTGTCTTTCTGGTATCAAGCAACTGGATCCTGCTTCCTGCAAGAAGTCCTGCAACCTTATATGTGTACGTAGCAATACCGCTCATCCTCTGCAGATAATTCAGTGCTGTCCGTTCTCCCGATAACAATACACGGATATCCCCGGTTACAACTCCCATCAACTGTCCTGCCTTTACCTCATCGCCATCCTTGCAGTAGAGTTCTGTCACGGTTGTATCATCTAATAATTCAAATACTCTCTTAAACACCTGTAAACCACAGATGATTCCATCCTGCTTGCAGATTAACTCTACCTTTCCCATGCATGCCTCCGGCATAACGGAATTTGTTGATACATCCTCACTTGTAATATCTTCTTTTAATGCTCCAAGAATAAATGGATCTACATTTAATTTTAAAGTAATCTGATCGTACATAATATCCTCCTGAATGATTTTTCTATGCTTCCTGTCTGTGCAGGTCTTCTTCGTTTTCCCTTGCAATCTCAGCCTTAAGCAGTGCCTTATATTCTGTTGCCAGCTTCTTCTTGTCTGTATAATCGTCTTCTCTGTAAGAGATTTCTTCTATCTTTGTCCGGTCGAACTGCTCAGTCATTTCCTTTGCGGCCCGCTTGGCAAATACCAGGCTCTCAAGAAGCGAATTACTTGCCAGTCGATTCTTGCCATGAACTCCGTTACATGCAGTCTCTCCGATCGCATACAACTGATCCATCGATGTCTTACTGGACAAATCCACCTTGATACCGCCCATGAAATAATGCTGTGCCGGCACAACCGGTATGCATTCTGTATACACATCATATCCCATTTCTTTGCAATGCTCAACGATATTCGGGAAATGTTCTTCTAATTCTTTTCTATCAATCACAGTCATATCTTCCCAGACATAATCTGTCCCGTCCTTCTCCATCTGTTTGCGAATCTCGATTGTCAGCAGATCTCTCGGAAGAAGTTCATTTACAAACCGCTCATGATTCTTGTTATAGAGCAGCGCCCCCTCGCCACGAACCGATTCCGATATCAGAAAACTCCTGTCTTCCGGCTCTTTGCTATATAAGGTTGTCGGATGAATCTGGACATAGTTCACATGCTCTGTCTCAATCCCATGCTTTAATGCGATCGCAACGGCATCTCCGGTCAGGTGTCTGAAATTAGTCGAATGTCTGTAAATACCACCAATTCCCCCACAAGCAAGCATGGTATAGTTTGCCATGATCGGGAAAATCTTATTCTCCGCATCCCTTGCCACCACACCGTAACAGCAATTATCCTTACACAGGATATCCACCATGGTTACATGTTCGTAGATCGTCACATTCGAAAGCTTCTCTACATTGCGGAGCAGGGTACTTGTGATCTCTTTTCCTGTTACATCCTCATGAAAATGATACGGTGATGGCTATGTGCTCCTTCCTTTGTATAGCTAAGACTGCCATCCGGCTCCCGATGAAAGTCTGCCCCATACTTTACAAGGTCATTTACGATATCAACTGACGAACGTATCATCACCTCTACACTCTTTGGATTATTCTCATAATGTCCTGCTTTCATGGTGTCTTCAAAATAACTGTCATAGTCATCTTCTGATTTCAGCATACACATGCCACCCTGTGCCAGGAAGGAATCACTGTGTTCTACGATATCCTTTGTTATGATCGTTATCTGTTTATCACTGGGGAGATTCAATGCAGCATATAAACCTGCGCATCCACTTCCAACAATTAAAATATCTGTCTTCATATTGTTTCTCCAACTATATTTATTCGTTTTTCTTCTTGTATAAAAAAGCGTTGCCTTAGTATACCACGTTCTGTTGTGCATGACAATATAGTATTTTACACCACTTTACATGTGTCTTGTCAGTTATAAAATAAGAAGTAAGATTTGGCATCGAAGCACATGTACCTTTATTCCGCAAGACGCTTCCGCTCTGTTTCTCCCTTTTCCACAAAATTTCCACTAACTATAAATGAATACTTTTCATATATCTTTTTAGATAAAAATAACCGAATTAGCTCTTTATAATTCAAAAAACTAATCCGGTTATTTTACTCACTTTGATTCAGCTCAAATTTTTGATTATTCAGCGTCTGCTACAGGCTCTGCTGCCGGTGCTTCTGCTGTCTCGGCAGGCTGCTCTGCCGGTGCTTCTTCCTCGTCATCATCGTCATCATCGAAGAAGTCGTCATCAAAATCATCATCAAAATCATCATCAAAATCATCAAGAAAATCAGGTGTCAGGTATGAATATACTGCATATGCAATACCTGCGATCGCTGCTACTGCACCGATGATCGCAAGG
The DNA here is from genome assembly GCF_003480025.1 of Clostridium sp. AM46-21. Classification (NCBI taxonomy): domain Bacteria; kingdom Bacillati; phylum Bacillota; class Clostridia; order Eubacteriales; family Clostridiaceae; genus Clostridium; species Clostridium sp. AM46-21. Next base: position 19,323 of record NZ_QUIB01000008.1, on the reverse strand, counting down.
ATCACAAATACAACACCTTTTGCCTTTTCTTCTGTTGGTTCGCTTTTTACTAAGATTACATCATTATTTTTCATTATAAACTACCACCCTTTCATTTAGTTTCTGTATGCCGTCATTATAGCATACTCTTTTTTCTATTTCTATATTATCTTGGAATTATTATAATTTCTTTATTCTTCCAGACGCTTTAATTTTGCAAAGGAAGCAAACATTTTTCTTGTACCGCCACGATCGAAATCTACCGTCACCTCATAATCTCTGCCGCCCTTTACAAGCTGCGTTACAGTTCCATTTCCAAATTTCATATGACGCACCCGATCACCTTCTCCATAGTCGAGAACCAGTTCCCGGTTCACGGTAAATTCTTTGCCAAATGATGGTTTGGTCGATGGTGTTATACTGATCGGCTCTTTCTTTGCCTTACTGTAGCTGCTGTATGGATTCGATGAAGAATATCCGGAACCTGTTTGCGACGATTTTCCATGATATGAGCCTTTTCCATATCCTGACTGTCCGCTGCTACCATACCTATTTCCGGTATATCCGGTGTCTGCAAACTGCCGTTCTTCCATCCGTTTTACATGCCTTGTAATATCACCGGAATCCTGGAACAGCAGCGGCGGAATCTCTTTAATAAATCTAGAGATGTCATTGCAGTTTCTACTTCCATGCAGCATACGGTTTCTTGCACAGGACAGATATAGCTTCTTCATCGCTCTTGTAATTCCTACATAGCAAAGTCTGCGTTCTTCTTCCAGCGCATCTTCATCATCCGAATTGATCGCCATCGCACTTGGAAAGATTCGCTCTTCCATGCCACATAAGAATACATATGGGAACTCCAGTCCCTTTGAACCATGGATCGTCATTAATTTAACCATATTATCATCATCGGACATTTTATCGGTCTCCGAAACCAGCGCGATATCCTCCAGAAAATCTGCCAATGTTGCTTCCTCATAATCGGTTTCAAACTGAACCACACGGTTTCTTAACTCATCGATATTCTCAAGTCTCGCCATCGATTCATCCGTGTGCTCCGCTATCAGTTCATCTTCATATCCGGTATCCTCCAGAATACGGTCAAATAATGTACTGAGTGGTTCCTGCTCCTCTATTATCCCCCGAAATCCATCGATCAATTCCACAAAGCTGGAAATTTTTGCAACCGAACGCTGTAATCCCGGAACTTGCTCTATGATCTGCATGGCTTCCATCAGTGTCATATCATTTGCAGTGGCAAATGCGGCCACCTTATCAACGGTAGCATCACCGATTCCACGCTTTGGTACATTGATGATTCGTCTGAGATAGGTATCGTCTGTAGAGTTATTTACAACCTTCAGATATGCCATTATATCTTTAATTTCTTTTCGTTCATAGAAATTCTGACCACCGTAGACCCGATGTGGTATTCCTCGCATAACCAGCTTCTCACCAAGGATACGAGACTGTGCATTCGTACGATATAGTAAAGCAATGTCTTTATACTGTGCACCATTTGCTGTCAGACGGATGATCTCATTTACGACACGATCCGCCTCCATGTATTCATCCTCACTCTGATTAAATACAAGCTTCTCGCCATCTCCCTGATCTGTCCAGAGGGCTTTATCCTTTCTTCCTTCGTTATGCTTGATCACCGCATTTGCAGCCGCCAGAATATTTCCACAGGAACGATAATTCTGTTCCAGCTTCACGACCTTCGCATCCGGATATTCCTTTTCAAAATTCAAAATATTCGTAATATTGGCACCACGGAATTTGTAGATTGACTGGTCATCATCACCAACGACACAAAGGTTTCTGTATTTGGAAGCAAGCTGCTTCACCATCAGAAACTGTATGTGGTTTGTATCCTGATACTCATCCACCATAATATAACGAAATCTGTCCTGATATAATTCCAGTACATCCGGATTATGTTCAAACAGCTCAACCACCTTGTAGATCAGATCATCAAAATCAAATGCATTGAATTTACGGAGTCGCTTCATATACTCGGAATATACGGTTGCCGTCTGTGTCTTCACAAAATCTGTCGCATTCATCTTCGCATACTGATCCGGTGAAATATACCGTTCCTTTGCATTTGATATCTCTGCCAGGAACATCTTCTCCGGATACTTCTTCGGATCGATCTTCAATTCCTTCAGAATATTCTTGACCGCAGATTTCTGGTCATCCGAATCATAGATATTAAAATTTGTTGCATAACCGAGCCTGTCTGAAAACCGTCGCAGAATCCGTACACATAACGAATGAAAGGTGCTGACCCATACTCGTTCAGCACCCTCTCCAACAATGTTATTTACTCTGTCTCTCATTTCGGCTGCGGCTTTATTTGTAAATGTTATCGCAAGGATATTATATGGATTCACTCCGATCTCATCCATCAGATACGCTACCCGGTGGGTGATTACTCTGGTCTTTCCTGATCCGGCACCTGCCAATATCAGAAGCGGTCCATCGACATGTCTGCATGCCAGATCCTGCATGTCATTTAATCCAGCCATCGCTTTTGTACTCCTTTATATCAGCTTTGTTCCGCAATTACCACAGAACTTTGCTCCATTTGTAGGGGTTCCGCAGTTCGGACAGAACTTAGGAGCCGTACCATTTCCGGTTGGAGCTGCCTGCTGATTCATCTGTCCGTTCATGTTGTTCTGCAGATTACCGGTCATCTGATTTGCCATCATCATACCCATCTGCATTCCCATCATACCGCTGGCAACATCTGCCATATTGGTTCCACCTTTTCCGTTGGAATTTGCAAGTGCATCTACCATCTTCACCTGCTGGAACCGTCCCATGTCACCAAGCATCGTATACTCAGCAGCCTGATCTGCACGTTTTGATATATTCTCAGGATATGTAAATTCGCTGATTCTGAAATCTGTCATGGTCAGACCGATCTTGATCAGTTCCATATCCAGATCTTCTAAAATACCCTTTGCAATATCCGTTGCATTTGCCATCAGATTGAATACGTCACCGCCGACCTTTGTGATCCATTTGATCAACAGTCCATCTAAGATTCCCTTAATACGGTCTCTGACATCATCCACTGTAAAGATTGCCTTTACCCCGGCGATTCTCTCGATCAACACATTGTAATCATCAATCTTAAATGAAAACTTACCATTTGACCGTACAGGAAGTCCGCCCGGAAGTCCCGGTGCCTGTAAACGGATCGGTGAACTGGTTCCCCAGTTACAGGTAAACTCTTTCGTATTGATGAACAGAACCTCTGCACGAAGTCCTGAGTTGAAACCAAACTTAAATCCCTTTAATGTAGAAAGGAATGGAATGATATCCGAATCAATCGTATAACTTCCTGATTCTGTGAAGATACCTTCTACCGCACCGTTATACAGGAAAATCGCATCCTGTCCCGGTTTAATGATAAGTCTGGAATCTTTCTTTATCTCTCGATTTGTCCATTTCCAGAAGAGCAGGTCATCTCTGTATTCTTCCCACTCAACTACATTGGCAAACTGATTTGAAAATAATCCCATCTGTTTCCTCCTATGAAAGTCCCATCTTTGCCTTTAATGCTGCAAGTTCGTCTGAAACTGCTGATGATGGTTCTGCATCGTATTTGCTCATCAGATCATCTGTCTCATCCTTGCCGCTGGCATTTAATTCTGCCATTGCATTTGCCTTGTCAAGCATCGCATCAGCCTTTGCTTCCATTCTGTCAAATGCTGAGATCGTTCCGGCTGTATCCGTTACGCTTCCCATCATCTTATTCATCTTCTCCTGCGTCTTTGCAACCTGAACCTTCGCCTTGATGGCGTCCTTTCTGTTGTTCAGATCCATGATATCCTTTGTCAGCTTATCATGCATCTCTTTCATCTTTGCTGCATTTCCGGCTGCCATATCATATGACTGCTGTAAAGACGTTCTCTTGGATGCTAACTGGTTCTTCTTCTCTAAGAACTTCATGGCATCTGCTTCATTTCCTGCAAGGAGTGCCTTCTCTGCATAGCTCTGCATCTTTGCGATATCTGCATCACAGTCATCGAGTGCACGTTTGCATCTGGTCTCATCTGCCATAACGGTTGCTGTCTCTGATTTTACGTTTCTAAGATCTTCCTGTAAGTCTCTGAGATACTGGTCGATCATCTTCTCCGGATCCTCTGCCTTATCAAGCATAGCGTTGATGTTTGCTGACATAATGTCTTTAAATCTTTTTAAAATCCCCATAAATAATTACCTCCTGTATATATTTACACTTTATGGTTTCTTGTTTTTCGAGCTCACAAACCCATAATATCATAACAGGCGTACGCTCCGCAACGCCTGAATCATGAATTAAATGTAAAGTATCACGCTTCTGTTCTTAGGTGGCTTTAAAGTTCATCGTCAAGGCTCTTATGGATGTTTCCACCGATCCGGAACTCCGGAATCTTCTTAGAAGATCCTTCTGCTGCCTTTCCTGCAACCCCTGCATCCGTAATTGATTCCTCTAACGGCACAGGTGTCCGATCCTCAAATAATGACTTTTTCTTTTCTTCCTTTAATTCATCCGCAATCTCAAATGCTGAATCCACAACCTCATCATGCAAAATATCATCATGAAGCTTCACCGGCTGTCTGGATGGTTTTACCTTGATCGGGTCTTCCTTCTTATCCTCGAAATCAAATTCCCACTGAACCATCTCATTTTCTTCTGCCTGCTTCTTCGCCTTCTGTTCTTCTTCTTCAAACCGATTCTTCTCATAGTACAGTTCATTTGCAAGGAGCTGGCTGATCTCTAAGATATCGGCATACCGTTCCTGCTTCTTCATATCCAGAAGTCCATCCATCAGCTCGCGTTTATTCTGCTCAATGACATCGGATTTCTGTCTGAGCGAATCCAATACACGGTCAGTTTCTTCACTAATCATATTATATGCCTGACGTACCGATTCATTGATCTCCATAAGCATCTCATTCGTATAAATGATCGATGCCGCATAGATCTCATTTGCTGTCCGAAGTGCCATCTTATCTTTCTTGTTCAGATCCTTTACCTGCCTCTGGACATAGAGTGGATTCGGCTTGCTCATACGGATCCGGCTTGCAGATTCTTCTGCCTCCACGATGATGTCCTCGGCTTCTTTATTCGCATCCTTTATGATCTTGCCACGCTTATCCGTGATCTCATGATACGCTTTTAATTCTATATCTATCGTCTTTTTCAGATCTTCTATCATTTCCAGCATTTCTTCTTTATTTACAAGAACCTTTCCTGCTGCAAATGGAACATTCTGTCCGTCCTCAATCAATACCTGCATCTTATCAAGCAGTTGTTTTGCTTTTCCTTTTTCCATGTCTATTACTTCCTCCAACTATGGCTTTATAGGATTTTATTTACAGATCCGGTTTCTTATCATCTCTTGGAATACCTAAGAAATCCTGGATCAGATGTCTGCTGAAAAGCCTTCCTTCTTCACTTTCAAAATACCGCTCCGGGTGCCACTGAAACGCAAGAATACTCATGGTTGGTGACACAAATGCCTCAACCGATCCATTTTCTTCATCTACAACCAACGGGTAAAACATTGTTGAAAGGTTTTCCAGATATACACAATCACTGTGAAAATTATTTATCTTTATATATCGATCCGATTTACAGATTTTTGCCATATGGTCAACACCTCGCGGTCTTGGCACTACAAACGGTGCAGAATATGAGATCTTTCCTCCAAATAATGCATTCAGATGCTGCATGCCTCTGCATACCCCGATAATCGGTATCTCATTCTCCACACAGTACATAATGAGCCGTTCCTCCATCGCATCCCGATGCGGCTGCAGCTCTGCCTTATGCGGTTCTACATAATATTTCGGGTGAAGCGTACCGCCACCCGTTACGATCAGTACGTCAATCGGATCTTCAAATAAGGCTTCAAAATCTCTGGTGAAATTCGACACCGGATGAAGTCTTATTCCCATGCTTTCATAAAATTCCGTATAGGCAGCTTCCAGAACATCCGTGGATTTTCCATACATATTCTGACCTTCGCGTTGTGTTATCAGTGCGTGAAGCATACGCCTATTCCTCCTTCAGTATCTTTCCATTTTTACAATCAAGTGTCAGTTTGTCAAGTCCTGTTACATAATTATAAATAACGTCGCCACATCCAATAGCCGCCGGAATATTGAATTCCGCACATCGGATCGCCATATGGGATGCAACACCACCATACTTCGTAATAAAGCCCCGGATTCCTTTTGCAAAGATCCAGTCATAGCCGGGATCTGCTTTCGGGATCACTACGATCTTATCTGCAACATCAACCGCTCCGGCATCATCACGCTTCGATTCCTCATCCTCCAATACGACAACTGCTCCGGTCACGATCTCCGAGGTGATAAAATTCGGTCTCGCCTCTACCATCTCGATATATTCCAACTGCTGCTTATTACAGATCACATCCGGCAGGATCAGGTCAGAAGCATCTGTATATGCTTTCCGGTTCTCTGTGATCACCTGTTCCCATATCCTTCGGATCTCCGTTTCTGGTTTATGATACACTGCAATTATATCATCTACTGTGAGATATGCCATATCTTCTTTTGAAAAATTCAACATTTCTCCAATATTGATCAGAATATCGATCGCCAGACTTAAGGATTTTGTAAATTCAAATTTAAAATATTCCCGTTCTTCCATGGAATCCTTTAAGAATTCCACAAATTTCTTTGCATCAACACCAAAGCCGATATCGGAAAGTGCCTGTTCTACCTTTTCCGGATCAAGCGGTGTATGCTTTAACCGCTCAATCCTCTGTCTCTGCTTCTTTGCTGTCTCACTTGCCTTGGAGCTGTCAAAATCCTGTTCCGCATACGTCTCACAGGTGATATCGTAAGTGCCGGAACGAAGATGCCCGTATTTCTCATCAAAGGCTGCCCTGGTAATCCGTCCTTCTGCAAAATCCTGAAAATCCGAATCGTACTCCGATGCTACTGTGTAGATTGACATCATAAAGTCATCAATCTCACGGCTCGTAAAATATCCCTTTGCACTAAGCGACCTGCAAAGAGCCTTTGAGATAAATGCAAGTCTTGCCTGTCTTGCAAATTTCGGTGTTCCGTACTGTTTGATACTCTCGATCAATTCTATAAAATAACGGATGGAAGTATTCACATCTTTTGCTGCCATCAGCCAGTTATTCCTGATATTCTCCCGATGCACCTTCAGCCCATTTAATGAACGGATATCCTGCATCCGATTCTGCCTGAAATTACAGATTACATGATCCGTCAGACGAAACAGACTGCCCGACAGATCCTGAATCTCTCCCTTCGTAAATCCATACTCTAATAATTCCTGTAACCGATCCTCCATTGTAAAATCATAATTGGAAAATACTACCTCAAATTCAATCTTATCATGTGCTGTTATATCCGATAAAATCTTCCGGTCGTAAAATGCCAAAAGTTTTTTCACCATGTCCTCATCTAAATCCGCAGGCATCAGACACAGAAATGACTTCCGCAAGGATATATATGGTTTATTTCCGACCCTGTACATCAGATCACCGTCCACCACACGATATCCTATAGTGGTAAGTCCTTGATTCCACGCAGCCTTCGTTATGATCTCTCTGTAAAGGGAGAAATCAAGCGGATGCGGATTTACCCCTATGATCTCTGCCGGATTCCAGAATGCCATATCGGATAAGATTGCCTGTTTCTCATACAACAGATCACTGAGTTTTTGATACTGCTGTTTTGTCTCGTTTATCAATTCTCCAAATATACGATCATTCTTTGCTCTGTCTTCTTTGTAGTCAGATGGATTTTCCAGCTTCTTAATACAGGCCGCAAGCGGACGCACCTGAAAGATCGTAACTGTCAGATCTGCTCCAACTGCAAATTCCACATCGAGTGGATACTCCGGAAAGATGTCTTCTAATTCCCTCATGGCTGTGACCAGAACACCCCAGCGCTCCGGGAGAGATGAACTCTCTGCTGTCCTTGCAATATAGATCGTCTTTCCTCCGCTTCCACTGGTTACCGCATCGGTCGAATCTTCATCATATGAGATTGCATAATACAGTCTTCCTGATTTGATCTCTCTGGAGAAGATAACTCCGCTGCTGATGATAGATTTCGTCTGCGTCTGGATCAACACCTGTTCATTCCTGATATCTGGCAGATCTTTTTTATAGGAATCAAATACTGTCTCAACCGCATGACATACAGCATCGCGATCATCAGCGTCGACATCCAATATACTGTCATAATGACCCGCATTTGATGTCTCGGAGGAATCTTCATTGGAACAGGAGCTTCGAACAACGATCGTCTGTCCTTTAAACTGTGACTGAATATCTGCAAGGATCTGTTTCCGGTTCTCACCATACATTTTCCCGGTTACGATCATAAGGTCTTCTATTCTCGATTTTGTTATTCTGTTTTTCAAATAATCTAATGTATCTGCTTTTGTCAAAACCATGAAAAATCACCTTCTACAACAAAACTGCACCTTAGCAGACCATATCATCTATACTAAAGTGCAGTATATTTTTCTCTTTCGAGACACTATTCGTTTTGTTAGCTGTTCCGACAGACTTTTGTTTCTTCCAAATCTATCTTCTGTCAGTATTCATTATATAATGAATAAAATAGCTCTTACTGGATCGTTAATAGATCATCAACTGATTTTCTTGGCGGCATCTCCGGTGCAAATACCGGATATCCCATTGCAATAACGGTGGCAACTGTCTGACCTTCCGGCACACCTACGATCTCTCCAACCTTCTTATCATCAAATACTCCAAGGATAACCGTTCCGATTCCCTTCTCATGTGCTGCAAGACAGAATGTCTGGGCTGCGATACCGGCATCGAACATCTCCCATCCGGCACCTTTGCTTGTACTGAAGCTTCCATCTCTCTCATATCCACAAATACCGTTCTTCTGTGTCACAACCATCAACTGATGTGCTCTGGAAACTGTCTTCTCATTTAATGCAAATCCCATCACGCCTTCTTCTGCGATCTTCTTGATCTTCTCCGGATCAGAAACACTGATGTAACGGATCGTCTGTGTATTCTTCCAGGATGGTGAATAGGATGCGAGTTCTACCAACTCACGGATCACTTCATCCGGAATGATATCCTCTTTGAATTTTCTTACCGACCTTCTTGTCTTAATACATTCTAATGCTTCCATGTTATATCCTCCTGTATTTTTATAAATATCTTTTGTATCTTCTTACATATATCGCAAGTATAACTCACTCAATGTATTCAATAAATCATCTCATTATCTGTTACAGATCACTTACCTGCAAAATATGCATCTATACCATCTGCAATTCCCTTTGCAAGCAGGTTCTGATAATCTGATGTTACAAGCTTCTGGTCTTCTTCTGAATTCGTCATATAACCAATCTCAACGATCGTAACCGGAACCTTACACCAGTTAATTCCACTCATGGAATCTGTCTCCCAGACGCCTCGCTGTTTGCCCCTGTTGCTGCTGCCATTCCGCTTAATACATCGGCAGACAACCGTTTACAGGAATCATAGATATCTGCATTGTATGGATTGTCCTTTGTCTGGCATACCGTCATAACACCGCTCGCATTTGTATCTGTAGAACCATTGGCATGGATCCTTATAAATGCATCTGCATTGTCACTATTTGCAAGTTCGGCTCTTGCCGCATTACTGATATCGACATCATTGGATGTACGGATCATCTTCACAGTATAGCCTCTTGCCTCTAATGCACTCTGAAGCTTTAACGCTACCTCAAGATTCAGTTCATATTCCTCTGTACCGGTTGTAACACCTGTATTACCGGCTGAGACTTTTGCTTTCTTATCTTCCGCACCGGGACCTACCGGCTCTGTATCCGTATTCGGCGTTGCCTGATGACCTGCATCAATACAGATCAGCTTGCCTTCGCCAACATTGCTTGTCTCCTGTGTTGATTCTTCTGTGCTGCTGTCATCACCACTGGATGCTGCTCCTTCTGCCTTTACAAATTCCGAATAAACATAATAGGTTTCACCTGTAATGGATACCTTGCTCCATTCATCGTTATACCCGATCCGGTCAAGCTCTACACCATCTGCAAGCTGCATCGCAGGATCTCCGTCTGTCGATGGTGCTGTTCTGACATTTACATAATCAGTCGTCGTCACCTTGTCATTTACGATCGTGAATCCTTCTTCATCCACCTGTGCTTCTGTCGTCGCTTCTGTTGTATCCTCTGTGGATGCTACATCTTCAGAAGCTTCTGTTGAACTCTCGGTAGTCGTCTTTTTTCCTGCATCCTTTTTCCCACAGGCTGCAAGTACAAATGCTGAAAGAATGATCATCATACATATAAGTATTGTTCTGTAAACCTTCTTCATAAGTAACCTCCGTCCATATTTCTATACACCTAATGTCTATTATCGCATAAATATGGCTCTATTTCAACCAAAAAGCGATAAGGAGCCGTTTCATCGACTCATAGTCTGACAAATGTGCCATTTCACATGCTGAATGCATAGCGAGTACCGGCATTCCCATATCGACTGCCTTTACCGGAAGATAGGATGAAACGATCGGACCCAGCGTGGTTCCACCCGGCATTCCTGTCTTATTGACCGTACGCTGAAACGGAATTCCTCCATCCTCACAGAGCACCTGAATTACTGCAGCAGCCTCGCTGTCTGTCACATATCGCTGAGATGCGCTGCTCTTTAAGACAACCCCATTTCCAAGCAGTACCCGGTTGACCGGATCGGATTTCTCCTGATAATTCGGATGTGTTCCATGTGCCACATCAAGAGAGATCAAAAATATCTCCGGAAGCAGCTCCTGTATGGTGCATCTCTCTCCGCTGTCTTTTAAGATACGTTCCGTTATCATCCGAAGCAGTCCGGAATCTGCTCCCTGTTTGGACAGACTTCCGATCTCCTCGTTATCGAAGAATACTCCAATACTGAGATTCGTATCAGATCCATCTGCTTCCGAAATTCTTTCATCTGGCGATGCAGCTTCTGTTCCCTTACCTTTTTCTTCTTGCCACTTATTGCCGGTCTGTGTAAGAGATTCCAGAATAGCACTAACGGAAGATACATTATCAATTCTCGGTGATGTAAATAAGCCACTGTCTCCGATCATTTGGCAGGAATCACAATTATATAAATACAGATCATAGTCTAATATATCCGCCTTATCGATCTGAAGTTTTTCTGCAACCTCATCTAAAAAGCTATGCGGCTCATCCTTCTTCCAAAGCCCAAATACCGGGATCAGTTCTTTCTGAGGATCTAATTTTGTCTCTGAATCTCCTCGTTTCAGATGCGGTGCAAGACTCGGTATGATCGCAACCGGCTTCTCCGAATCATATAATCGTACCTCCGGATGAAATGCATCACTGCCTTTTACCACTACCTTGCCGGCAAGTCCCAGTGGACGGTCAAACCATGTCTTCATTAACAGTCCGCCATAGGTCTCTATATTCAACATATGATATCCGCCTTTTTCCATATCGGCTGACGGCTTTAACTTCAGCATCGGAAAATCCGTATGGCTGGTTGCTATCCGGATATGCTGCAGCTGCTTTGGCAGATGAAATGCGATCATTACAGAACTGTATGGTCTGACGTAATAATCTGCTCCTGCCTGAAGCTTCCATTTATCCTCTAACTTAAGCTCGGAAAATCCGTGTTCTTTCAGATATTCTTCTCCGTGCTTTACAACATGGAACTGGGTCATTCCGTTTTCTAACATATATTTTAATAAACCTTCCTGTTCCGGTTTTCCTGATGTGCGGTCAACTTCTGTTTTTCTTTTTTCCATATGCTCTGTTCTCCTGTCTTTTTACTCTGTTTTCCATTGTACACCTTTTTAGTTTTTCTTGCTATTTTGTTTTTATGTGTATATAATGCTGTTACACGCTTTAACGCGTTAAATCTCAAAAAGGAGAAACAGCTATGAATGCATTTAAAATTGGTTTTATCGGTCTTGGTCTGATCGGTGGATCGGTGGCAAAATCTATTCACCGTATTTTCCCAAACTATACGATCATCGGCTATGATGTCAACACTGCGACCTTAAAAGAAGCGCAGGAGGATGGCACCTTAGATCATTATACAACAAATATCAGTGACATCGCAGACTGTGATTATATCTTTCTGTGTGCGCCGGTTCATTATAATATTGAATATCTGAAAACTTTAAAACCACTGATCTCTGATTCCTGTATCCTGTCTGATGTTGGCAGTGTCAAATCCGATATCTACGATGCTGTAAAGGAACTGGAACTTGGTTCTCATTTCATCGGTGGTCATCCAATGGTCGGATCGGAACGCTCCGGCTACGATGCAGCAACCGACCGTCTGATCGAGAATGCTTATTATTTCATTACTCCATCTCCGGATGCTCCGGCAGACCGCGTGGAGGAATTTATGACATTTATCGGCGATCTGGGTGCTATCCCGATCCGGTATTCCCCGGACGAGCATGATAAGATCACTTCCTATATCAGCCATGTACCGCATGTGATCGCAGCGTCTCTGGTCAATCTGGTACGGCATGCCGATTCTCCGGACGGAATCTTTAAATCTCTGGCAGCCGGAGGTTTTAAAGATATCACACGAATCGCATCCTCAAATCCGGTGGTTTGGGAGCACATTCTCCTCAGCAATCCGAAGAACATCGTGAATGGATTGAAGGAATATATTGAGCTTCTAAATAAAATGATTTATGATATTGAAAGAAATGACGCAAAGGACATCAATGCTTTCTTTGAGTCATCCAGAGAATACCGGGATTCAATCCCGAACAATACAAGCGGTGTTATCCGTATGCAGTATGAACTCTTTGTCGATATCCCGGATGAACCGGGCGCTCTGGCAAAGGTTACGGTACTGCTTGCTGATGCAGGCATCAATCTGAAGAACTTCGGAATCTCCCATAATCGTGAAGACGAGGAAGGCGTTCTACGTTTATCCTTCTACGATACGGATGCATGCCGGAAAGCATTTGACCTTCTTGCAGATGCCGGATACCGTTTATATAACAGATAAGACTACATAAAAAGGAAATGGACGATATAGCTTCCAGACAGGTAACACATTATGATATTTTCCAAAAGAACAGGATTAAAAGGAACCCTTACGATTCCCGGAGATAAATCCATCTCCCACCGTTCGATCATGCTTGGATCACTGGCAGATGGTATAACCGAAGTACATGGATTCTTAAACGGTGCCGACTGCATTTCTTCTATGAACTGCTTCCGCGAAATGGGTGTAACGATCGACCACAATGGGGATACCGTTATCATTCACGGTAAAGGGCTTCATGGTTTGCAGGCTCCGAAAGAAACTCTCGATGTTGGCAACAGCGGAACAACTACCAGACTGATGTCCGGAATTCTTGCGGCACAGAATTTCAAGAGCCGCGTGATCGGTGATGCATCGATCTGCCGCCGCCCAATGAAACGAATCATGACCCCGCTCTCTCTGATGGGCGCTGATATCGTCAGTGAAAATGGAAATGACTGTGTGCCGCTTCTGATCACCGGAAAGCCATTACATGGCATCCGCTACGATTCACCGGTTGCTTCGGCACAAGTCAAATCTTGTATTCTTCTTGCCGGTCTATATGCCGCCGGCGAAACCAGTGTAACCGAACCATATGTATCCAGAAATCATACGGAGCTGATGTTTGATGCTTTCGGTGTCGATATCAAGACCTCCGGCACAACCGCAATTGTAAAACCTGCGGATAAATTATACGGTCAGAAGATCATGATCCCGGGAGACATCTCCTCGGCGGCTTACTTTATCGCAGCCGGACTTATCACACCGGATTCCTGTATCACGATCAAGAATGTGGGTATCAACAATACCCGTGATGGAATATTAGAAGTTGTAAAAATGATGGGCGGTACGATCACCTACGACCGACTGGATCAGCCGGGTGAACCTGCTGCAGACATCACAGTACAGACCTCAGATTTAAAAGGCTGTGTGATCGAAGGCTCCCTGATTCCGAAGCTGATCGACGAGATTCCGATCATCGCCATCATGGCATGCTTTGCAAAGGGACAAACCGTTATCAAAGATGCACAGGAACTGAAGGTGAAGGAATCAAACCGGATCGATGTTATGGTGAAGAACCTTTCCGCTATGGGCGCAGATATTAGCGCTACCGATGATGGCATGATCATCCATGGCGGCAAGCCGCTTCACGGCGCTGTCATCGACAGCCACCTCGACCACCGCATCGCCATGAGCTTTGCCATTGCCGGACTTAACGCCGACGGCGACACAGAGATTCTTGGCAGCGACTGCGTAAACATCTCCTACCCGACCTTCTATCAGGATCTCGCCGGGCTGAGATAAATAAGCCTCGAACGCTGGGATGAATGTATCAACATTTCTGATAGGGAATTACAAAAAAATCCTGCTACCCTGCTATGTCAAAAGACAAGCAAGTTTTCTATTCGGTTCGCACATTTATTAGTCAGCAGTCGCCAAAACTCACCCTTCCGGGTTCAAACATGGGCTTGGTGCTGACAATTCGTGCAAACCTCATAACGAAAACTTCGCTTATGTCTTTTGTACATAGCAGGGCAGCAGGATTTTTAATGTAATTTTCTTATATAAAATATCAATTTAACTCATCCCAGCGTCCGACGGTTTCAAATCGCTGCAATACAGAAGTTCTGTAAAATACATTGTGACTCATCTGATTGGCGAATTAATTTTGACCTGAAGCTGTGCATAAAAATATTGCCGGGTTGTTATATACACAAGACATTAGTTGTATTTTCGTTATGAGGTTTGCACTAGCTGTCAGCATCAAGCCCATGTCTGAACCCATAAGGGTGAGTTTGGGCGACTGCTGACAAATCAGTGTGCGAACCGAATAGAAAATATACTTGTCTTTGTATATAACAATCTTGGCAGTATTTATGTGCAGCTCAGGTCATAACTAAATATCAACCAGATGAGCGCAAGGTATTTTACAGAATCAACATGGCATCGCCGAAGGAGAAGAAACGATAGCGTTCTTCCACTGCTACCTTGTAGGCTTCAAGAATCTTCTCACGGCTGTAAAGTGCTGATACCAGCATCAACAACGTGGATTCCGGCAGATGGAAGTTCGTGATCAATCCATCGATGGCTTTGAACTTATAACCCGGATAAATGAAGATATCTGTCCAACCGCTACAGGCACGAAGCATACCATTCTCATCGGCTACTGTTTCCAGCGTTCTCGTACTGGTCGTTCCAACTGCAATGATTCGACCGCCATTTTTCTTTGTCTCATTGATCGTCTCTGCTGCTTTCTCATCGATCACATAGAATTCCGAATGCATATGATGATCCAGAATGTTATCTTCTTTTACCGGACGGAATGTTCCAAGTCCGACATGAAGCGTCACATGTGCGATCTTGATACCTTTTCCCTTAATCTCCTCTAAAAGCTCCTTTGTAAAATGAAGTCCGGCTGTCGGTGCTGCCGCAGAACCTTCATGCTCTGCATAGACCGTCTGATAACGGTTCTTGTCTTCCAGTTTATGTGTGATATATGGCGGAAGCGGCATCTGTCCAAGTTCATCCAAAATCTCCTCAAAGATTCCCTCATATTCAAACCGAACGATACGATTTCCTTCTTCCACAATATCAATGACTTCACCAACCAGTTTACCACCACCAAAGATGATCCTTGCACCAACTCTGGCTTTCTTTCCCGGTTTTACAAGTGTCTCCCAGGTACAGTCATCCAAGCGCTTCAATAACAGTACCTCGATAGCTGCCCCGGTTCCTTCTTTCTCGCCGATCAGTCTGGCAGGAATAACCTTTGTATCATTAATAACCAGACAGTCGCCTTCTTTCAGATATGATATTACATCATAAAAATGTTTATGTTCGATGGTTCCTTCTTCTCTGTTTAAAACCATTAATCTCGAATTATCACGCTTTAAGAGTGGGTCCTGTGCGATCAACTCCTGAGGCAGATCATAGTAAAAATCTGATAACTGCATTTTCTTATCCTCCTTAAAACTCAACTATGATAATGCCACGTTTTATGTCTAAATGCAAGGAAGAAAAACAAAGAATAAAGCAGGCAGCAGATAACTAAACAAGTGCCAGGTACAAATAAACAAAATTCTATTTATACCTGACACCCATCTTTTCAAATGCAGCATTATCCTTCTACTAAAATATACATGTTACCTGTTCTGCCTATGTCTTTATCCTATAATTGCCTTAATTTCAGCTTCGCTCATATCGGTTACATCCATGATCTGCTCTAAGGAGTAGCCTTTCTTATGCATTTTCAGGATAATATCGGCTCTTTCTTCCGTTCTTCCAATAACCTTGCCTTGTGCTTCACCCTTGACTATTCCAGCGGCTTCGCCCTTGGCATATCCCATCTCTTCTACGCCTTCACTCAGATTACACATAACGCTCACCTCTTCCTTTATACCATTTCTGTCTACCGGTATGTCATACTCCTGTTTCATAAGCTTTAATTTTTGTTCTGCCGTCATTGTCTGTGACAATAGCGTTCCAAGCAATCGATGCAATTCATATTGTTCTTCCTTTGGCGGAATCTCCTTTGCCAGCCCGATCATCACAATGTTAGGGATATCCAGATTGCCTTTCCAGTCCTGTTCGCCAAGTAAATCATCCTTTACCATATGAATATGACTCAGACTGTTCTCTTTCATATTCATACAGATCCAGATGGAATACACCTGTTTGATCTCGTTATAATCAGAACCCGTAAATTCCCGCTCTTTCTGGGATGACACCAGTCTTGCAGTGTAAAAGATTGCCCGATTTAAGATATGATATTTTGTCGGTTCATTTTTCTGGGCCTCCAGATTGATGATCATTTTTGCCAGTCCATCCCGCATCCGTACATAGAAGATAATATCAAAATATACCTTTCCTTCATCAATCTCAGAATTCTCAGTATTCAACCCGACAATTCGTTCACCGGTTCTGGCATCCACCGTATCTTTGTTCGTTAATCCGGGTTCAACCGGAATCTGGCTGATATACGGTTCCCCTTCGATCAATGATGCAACCGTATCTGCATCCATACCTTTAAATTCATCTACTACCCTGATCAGTATATGCGCCAGTATGATCTTCTGTCCAAGCAGCCGCTTGGCACTAGCATCATACTGTGCTTTCTGATCAGTAGCCTTGGAGGAATATACAATTTCGTTATTCATGTTCCCTCTCCTTTCCCGATAGAACAGAATAACATGCATATTTTAGCTTTGTATATTGCCTCCGTCTCTCCAAGTTTGATTGTAACGGATATCAGAAAGGAAAACAAGTTTATAATTATTTAATCTTCCATGTCTTTACATATCCGATGGATTTCTTTTTCAACTGTTTCTTTAAAGCTGTCTTTGCTTTCTTTGTGCCTTTCACAGTAATGGTTGCTTTCTTATTAATGCCCTTGAACGCATTCTTACTGATGGTCTTAAGCTTTCCTGCTGTAACTGTGATCTTCTTCAGATTCTTACAACCGGAGAATGCTTCTTTACCGATCTTCGTTACATTACTTCCGATCGTGACCGTTGTCAGCTTCTTGCTACCCTTGAATGCTTTATCGGAAACCGCAGTTACTTTATAAGTAACACCTTTCACTTTTACCGTTGCAGGAATGGTCAGCTTCTTGGCTTTCTTATCAGTAAACTTCGTAATTGTAACAGTCGGATTCTTCTTCGAAGATGAAGTTACCTTTACCTGGAGCTTCTTAGATGAAATGGTAAGAGTTGTGCCTTTCTTCGCCGGAGTTCCAGACGCGGGTGTTGCGTTTTTTCCAATTAATTTGACTGGTATATTATTCTCTATGGCATATTTATGCACTGCGGAATTCTTATAACAGGAGATTGCAAGACTATCGCAGCCACGAAACACATCATAGTCTATGCTTGTTACACTTTTTGGAATCGTTATACTCTTTAAACCGCTACAGTCCCCAAATGCACCCAATCCTATACTGGTCACACTTTTCGGAAGCGTTATACTCTTTAAACCGCTACAACCCACAAATGCATACGCCTCTATACTGGTCACACCTTCCGGTAGCGTTATACTTTTTAAGCCTCTACAACCTGAAAATGCATTCCATCCTATACTTGTTACCTTCTTGCCTCCAATCTTTCCCGGAATCACAAGCTTTGTCTTATTCCCTGTATACCTGGTAATAGTAATTCCACTTTCATTTTCTTCATATGTTAGATTGCCATATGATTCTGCTTGCGATGTCATACCGATTCCTCCACACAGCAATACACACAGAACCAGTCCCAAGCCTGCATAGATCAGGCTTTTTATCTTCTTTTGTATCATTTTTCTTTCATCCTCCTTGCTCATTCCTTGCAAATTTCTACAGTATCTTTACTTATTATCGGTCGACCCGTCCTTTTACCTCTCACCTCTCATTGCGCTTCATATTTATTCATCAATATCCCTGCTCTATTTTTTCTAACCGGTACAGGCTGAAAAAACGGCATAAATATTATAAAAAAAAAAAAGTCGTCAATATGCCAGGGGAAATTAATAAAAATATTTTGCAAATATGCAAGTTATTACATCCAGACATGCTGTTTGTTACATCAACCGTTTTTTCATTCCTTTTTCTGGTATGGTTATGTTGTCGACAAAACAGGCGCCGGATATTACGAGGAATTAAATTTATGTACAATGAAAATGAAAAAAGAAACATTGCTGTCTCACAGAAAGGCAATGCTATACAGCCTGCCGCATTAAACATCCATCAGCTTTTCCCATTCCGGACCAAAGATGAATGTCTATTAGAATTAAAGAAGAATCCATCCGTTTACCGGACATATCTGAACTGGCCTGACAAATGGAAAAACCGTTTTCTGGAATTCATGGAAGGCAAGAAAAGTCTGCCATTGACCTATGATCCATTTTTCAAGAAACTGTTCAACCCGGATGTATACCCGGAACGGTTATCACGACTGATCAGCAGTATCATCGGCACAAAAGTAACCGTAAAATGTATCCTGTCAAATGAGGACAGCATGCTGCCATCAACCTCTCTCCTGCTTCTGGATATCATTGTTCAGTTAGAAGATGGTTCGATCGCAAATGTGGAGATCCAGAAGATCCCATACACCTTTCCGGGTGAGCGGATGTCCTGCTACTCTGCTGATCTTCTACTTCGCCAGTACACCAGAGTAAAAGGGGAAAGAGGAAGTATATTCACCTATCAGGATCTGAAAACCGTTTATACGATCGTGATGTTTGAAAACAGTCCAAAAGAATGTAAAGATCCCGAATTATCCGATATCTATCTGCATCATGGAAAG